>CALHST010000272.1 GCA_938038825.1 uncultured Paracoccaceae bacterium
ATGAACGCGCGCCCGTCCCACTTATTGGATCCAAAACTTTTCGATTTCGTGAACTTATCGAGATCAAAAAAAGAACAAATTGAAGCAGATTCTAACGCGCCTCCCCTCTTGAATTAACGGATATGACAGAACACGCCGCTAAGCCTTATGCATCCAACGAAGCGAGGCACGCGTGTCAATCAACACTGTTTCAGAATCTTTCCAAAGGGGCGCGACCCCTTCTGCGACGGCAAAATTCGCTGTCATTGCACTCGTTTTTTCACCAGCCCTCAGCCTGATCGGATTTTGGCTCGGTGGTGAACTGGCCCTGACCTTGCTTGCGGTTCTGTTGCCTTCGATCGCGGCCGTGATGATTCTGCTGCCGACGCAAAAAACACGCCCTGGAATACCTAAAGAGCTGCTTGGTGCACTTGGTCCCGAAGCATTTGAAGAAACTGTAAAAGCTACAATGGATCAGGCGCGACGCGTCGGCCAAAAATCAGTCGTTTTTGCCATCAAGCTTGATGAATATGACACACTAGCGGAACATCACGGTGACGCTGCAATGGAAAACGTCAGCCAACAAGCGCGTGAAAGGGTCCGTTCAACATTGCGCGCCAATGACACGCTCGGAATTTTGGATACATCAACTTTCGCGATTTGCATTCACCCGCAGTCTACATTTGATCTAGAAGCGTGTTTGGAATTAAGTGGTCGACTTAATCTTGCGATTGCAGAACCTTACGCCATTGATGGTGCAACAATCTATGTGACGTCCTCACTTGGGTTTTGTCAGTTAGGCCGCGAAACTGCGCAAAACGCCGAAGATAATTGCGATCCTGTCAGTGCCTGCGCCAAGCTGGCATTGTCCACCGCCACGCAAGCTGCCCCCGGTGCAATCCGCGCATATGCGCCGGAAAAAAATCATCCCCTCAAGATGGCATCAGACGTTAACCTCGATGTCATGGATGGATTGGAAAATGGCGAGATATTGCCATGGTACCAACCTCAAATTTCGACAGACACTGGAAAGATTACAGGGTTCGAAGCCTTGGCACGATGGATCCATCCAAGCCGCGGCCCAATATCGCCCGCAGAATTTTTGCCATTGTTGGAAGAAAAAGGCCAAATGGCCCGATTGTCCGAAGTCATGCTTTATCATTCCATGACAGCCTTGAAAGCTTGGGATCAAGCTGGCGTGGAAGTTAGGCAAATTGGTGTAAATTTCTCTCCAACCGAACTTAATGATCCCAAATTGGTGGAAAAAATCTCCTGGGAACTGGACCGATTTGAACTGACACCTGACCGTCTTGCTGTCGAAGTCCTTGAAACTGTTGTCGCAAAAGGCCCCGACGACGTAGTAACCCGCAATATTAAGGGCCTAAGCGCCTTGGGTTGCCACATCGATCTGGATGATTTTGGAACAGGCCACGCATCTCTTGCGTCCATTCGTCGATTTGGCGTCGGACGCATCAAAATTGACCGTTCTTACGTTATGAAGTCGGACCGGGACGTCGAACAACAACGCATGATCCGCGCAATACTAACCCTTGCCGAAAAATTGGATATCGAAACACTTGCGGAAGGTGTCGAAACAGTTGGTGAGCATTCCCTCTTGGCGCAGCTTGGATGCGCATATGTGCAAGGATATGGTATCGGACGCCCAATGCCTTTCGAACAAACCTTGACTTGGATCATGGAACACAACGCAAAACTGCAAGATCCACCAAATATTGGCCGCGCAATAGGGTGAATTAGCGGCCATCGTTCCTACATTACCTTCAATGTGCCTTCTGCATGATTGAATCGCCCCAAAGGTCTTGACCTTTGGGGCGGTCTCGCGTTGATGGCGCGAGACAACGGAACTGGCGATAGGTGGCTGTCCACGATGGACGATCAGAATAAAAACCTCATCCTTGCGACTGCACTTAGCTTTTTGGTGATCTTGATTTGGTTCGTGATTTTTCCACCGCCAGAAGCAGAACCGCCTCTGGTTCAAACGCCATCAGACACCGCTGGGTCGACAAACAACACGGCGCTGACACCGAATGCGTCTGTACCAGCACAAGCTCCAGGATCAGTCGCAACCGAGGCTGAGACTCGCGAAGCCGCACTGGAAGATGCGCCGCGCATTGCGATCGAAACGCCCCGTCTTTCCGGGACGATTTCGCTTGTCGGTGGCCGCATCGATGACTTGTCTTTGAATGATTACAAAACCACGCTCAATGACGACGCCGAAGTTGTCAAAATGCTCTCACCGGTGGGCACGTCCGGCGCCTATTATGCGCTGTATGGATGGGCACCCGGCGCGGGCCTAACTGCTGACGACGTTCCCGGCCCATTTACCTCTTGGGAGATAGCAGAGGGTGACACGCTTACCCCTGAAACACAGGTCACACTGACTTGGAACAACGCAAAGGGTCTGACTTTCACGCGAGTGCTGTCGATTGACGAAGACTTCATGTTTTCTGTCGAACAGTCCGTTCAGAATGACACCGCAGGCAATGTCAGCTTGGCGCCATATGGGATCCTTGCCCGGCACGGTCAACCTGATGATCTGAAGAACTTTTTCATTCTTCACGAAGGCGCTGTTCGGTTTGTGGATGATGTTTTGACCGAAACCGACTGGGATGATTTCGCCTCTGACGGCACCCGAAATCGCGAAGATGTGCAAGCCGTCGGTTGGACTGGGTTTACCGATCACTATTGGCAAAGTGTGTTGATCCCGCCCCAGACAGCAGGGGTCAAGATCGAGACGTTCCATGAACCAACTAGGGACATTTACCAAACTTCAGCCACTATGGCGACATCAACTGTCGCGCCAGGTCAATCGGCACAAGTTACAACACAATTGTTTGCTGGAGCGAAGGAATGGGAATCCATCCGCGCCTATCAAGACGAAGGTGTTGAACGGTTTGTTGACAGCATTGACTGGGGGTGGTTCGCGTTCCTTACAAAACCCATTTTCTGGTTGCTGCATGAGATCAACAAACTGATCGGCAATATGGGTTGGGCCATCATCGGATTGACCCTGATCATCAAAGCGATCCTGTTCCCGTTGGCCTACAAATCTTATGTCTCCATGGCGAAGATGAAAGAACTTCAGCCAGAAATGGAAAAGATCAAAGAGCGTGCGGGCGACGATCGTCAAAAGCTCCAACAGGAAATGATGGGGCTCTACAAAAAGGAAAAGGTGAACCCAGCAGCGGGTTGTCTGCCAATCTTATTGCAGATTCCAATCTTCTTCTCTTTGTACAAGGTGATCTTCGTAACCATCGAACTGCGTCATGCCTCTTGGCTTGGTCCGTTCCAAGATCTGAGTGCGCCGGACCCAACAACCATCATGAACTTGTACGGTCTGTTGCCGTTTGACGCGCCAGCACCAGATTCGATTTTATCGCTGATATTCATCGGGATTTTGCCACTTATCCTTGGGATTTCCATGTGGCTGCAGCAAAAACTGAACCCAGCGCCAACAGATCCCACCCAGCAAATGATCTTTGCATGGATGCCTTGGGTCTTTATGTTCATGTTGGGTGGATTTGCCAGCGGGCTTGTCGTGTATTGGATTGCGAACAACGTGATTACGTTTACACAACAATATCTGATTATGCGCAGCCAAGGGTACAAGCCAGATGTGTTCGGCAACATCCTGGGCAGTTTTAAACGCAAACCAAAGACATGACCCTGTCACTGGCCCAGATCTGGCGGTATCCGATCAAGGCGATTGGGGCAGAAGCTCTGGACCAGGTGACATTAACCAAGGGAAAGCCCCTGCCGTTGGATCGCGCATGGGCTCTTCTTGAACAGGGTGGTGATGATGCACAGGGATGGCGGTCGTGTCGCAACTTCTTGCGAGGAGCAAAAGGCCCGTCTTTGATGGCAATCATGGCCCGTGTAGACGGTGACATCGTGCATCTTACACATCCAAATCTGCCGGAGTTAACGATCCCTTTGTCAGGCAGCGCAACGAACGCCTTGATTAATTGGATAACCCCTATTTATCCCGCGACGCGCAAGGCCCCCACCGCTTTGGTAAAATCCCCTGATGAAGGCATGGCAGATGTTCCTTACGCTTCTGTGTCCGTCATGAATACAGCCAGCCTAAGCGCAATTTCGGACAAGGTGGGTCGCGATATGGATGCCCGTCGCTTTCGTGGCAATATCTGGCTAGATGGGTTAGCGCCTTGGGCGGAATTTGATCTTTTGGGGAAAACTCTTGTGATGGGTGATACGGAACTCAAGGTGGTGGAGCCCATCACGCGCTGTCGTGCCACTGAAGCAAATCCAGCAAATGGCATTCGGGATGTTGATACGTTGACTGTGCTTCGACAAAACTGGGGTCACGCAGAATTCGGAATGAATACAAAAGTCATGCATGGCGGAACAATTGCCGTCGGTGACACGGTGGTAATCCAATGAAAATGCTTCCTTTCCCACTGGTCGAAGAACCTGACGACATCACACGCGAAAAGGGTCGTATGTTGTTTGCGACCGGCTCTGAATTTCTGAAGGGCGTTGTCGCGATGAACGGCCTGCCACCCGCAGATCGGCTGGAAGTCTGTTTTGCGGGCCGCTCCAACGTTGGGAAATCCAGCCTGATCAATGCGCTAACGGGGCGAAAGGGATTGGCCCGTGCGTCAAACACGCCCGGGCGGACGCAGGAAATCAACTTCTTCACCACTGCCGACAGTCACTATTTGGTGGATTTGCCCGGCTATGGTTATGCGAACGCGCCGTTGGATGTTGTGAAGAAATGGCAAGCGTTGTTGAAACAATACTTGTCTGGTCGCCAATCCCTGCGGCGCGCCTTTGTTCTGATTGATGCCCGCCATGGTGCGAAACCTGTCGATGAAGAGATCATGAGCCTGCTCGACAGTGCTGCTGTGACGTTCCAATGCGTTCTGACCAAAGCGGACAAGGTAAAAGCAAAAGACCGCGACGCGGTGCTCAACCAAGTGCGCCAAACATTGTCCAAGCACCCGGCCGCCTTCCCTGAAATCGTGATGACCTCGTCCGAAAAGGGCGACGGGATTGCCACGTTGCGCAGCATTATCGTGGGTCTGGAATAACCGGGCCTTGCCGTGGCGCGCGTTCCTCGGCAAAACCACTGCACGTGTCCTAAAGCCAAAATCATATGAAACCGCGTGATATGAACAACGACTGGATCTCTACTGCCGCGACGCTGAACCAAGCGTTGCCCTATATGCAGCGCTATACCGGCGCAGTGGTTGTCATCAAACTTGGCGGCCACGCCATGGGCAGTGACGAAGCCATGGACAGTTTTGCCCGCGACGTCGTTTTGATGCGTCAAGTTGGGGTGAACCCTGTTGTGGTGCATGGCGGTGGCCCTATGATCAACGCAATGCTGGATCGGTTGGATATCACATCCGAATTCAAGAACGGCAAACGCGTCACAGACCAAGCCACGATTGAAGTGGTCGAAATGGTTTTGTCGGGCGTCGTCAACAAGCGCATCACGCAAGCGATCAATCGTCAAGGGGGGCGCGCCGTCGGACTTTCCGGCAAGGATGCAAATCTTATGATGTGCGAACCTGCAAATCCCGATCTGGGACTTGTCGGCACACCGTCCCAGATGGATCCCCGTATTCTGCGAACTTTGTTCGAAAACGAAATGATCCCCGTGATCGCCCCGCTGGGCGCTGGTCGCGACGGTGAGACGTTTAACATCAACGGCGACACAGCAGCCGGTGCCATCGCGGGCGCCCTAAAGGCAGATCGCTTGTTGTTGCTGACAGATGTATCCGGTGTCAAAAACGCAGACGGCGCGGTTGTGACTGAACTGACTGCGGATCAAATCCGCACAATGACCAATGATGGCACAATCGCCGGCGGTATGATTCCCAAAACGGAAACGGCGTTGGACGCAATCGCATCAGGGGTACGGGCTGTTGTGATCCTTGATGGACGTGCCGCAAATGCGTGTTTGCTGGAATTGTTTACCGAACATGGCGCAGGCAGCATCATTCGCGCGCGTTAACACACGTTGCAAACCGAACTTGCCCGCCATAGGTTCGACTGTCGCTATTAGGGTGCCGCCATGGAACATGAAACACTCATTCGCTTAAGTGCCTTTTTGGGACTGTTTGCACTCTTCGCCGGGTTAGAGACGTGGGCACCACGCCGCATCCGCAAGCAGCCGCGCATAACCCGTTGGACAACCAATTGGGGCTTCACAGTTCTTAATGCTGTTGCGTTGCGCGCTTTGGCCTGGGGTTTGCCTCTTCTTGCTGTCGGGGCCGCCGCGGACGCCGCCAATCAAGGTTGGGGTTTGTTCAATGTGATCGCTCTGCCCACAGGAATCGAAATCATCGTGGCTCTCCTCATCTTGGATTTTTCCATCTGGGCACAGCATCTGATCACCCACAAAATCCCAATCCTTTGGCGTTTGCACCGGGTGCATCATGCGGACGTAGACATTGACGTCACAACCGCCATTCGATTTCATCCCATAGAAATCGCAATCTCGATGTTGCTCAAGATCGGCCTGGTCTATCTGTTGGGGCCTGCGATTATTGCCGTGGTCTTGTTCGAAGTCATTTTGAATGGCACTGCCATGTTCAACCACGCCAACATTCGCCTGCCATTGGGGTTGGATCGCGTTGTCCGGCTGGTTCTTGTCACCCCCGACATGCACCGCGTGCATCATTCGGTGCACCGGCATGAACATGACAGCAATTATGGATTTGCATTGTCTATCTGGGATCATCTCTTTGGAACTTACATCGCCCAACCGGCCGAAGGGCATGACGCCATGAAAGTCGGTTTGCAGTGGCAAGACACGCGTCCAGCCAAGCTGGGGTGGAGCCTTGCGATGCCGTTCTTTCGAAAATGAATTGGCCTGACCTAGAGGACGAGGCACAGACATTTGGTTTGTTTGTGATGGGGGCCCTGCAAGACGGTGAAGACACGGTAATCCTGATTGGTGCAGACGTGGGGATGTGGCAGATTTTCAAAGCCAGCGTTGAATTTTCAGATGGGCAAGCGCATCCGCTGGATCGCTGGTCAAAACGGGTTTTGGCGGCGTTGGCGCAATCTTCGGGGGCCACATGTCAGTTCCCGTCCGATGGCCCGCCCTATTTGCCTTTCATTGCTTGGGCAAAAGACACGGGCCGTTTTTGGCAAAGCCCAACGGGTATGTTGATCCATGATACCGCTGGCCTGATGATTTCCATTCGCGGTGCACTTAGGATCGCAAATACATCTTTGCCGCAGACCACGAAACGATCGTCCCCTTGCGACACATGTATCACAAAACCTTGCACCACCGCATGTCCAGTCGACGCTTTGAACGCACACTCATTTTATGATGTTCCAACCTGCAAGACCCATCTGAATGCACCCGAAGGCGCAAATTGCATGGATGCCGGGTGTCTCGCCCGTCGGGCCTGTCCGGTAAGTCAGTCATATGCGCGTGATCCGGAACAATCTGCGTTCCACATGAGAGCTTTTGTGTAAGGATAGCGGCATGTTAACCCTTATCCTTATGCGCCATGCCAAATCCAGTTGGGATTCGCCAACGCTCTCTGATCATGACCGTCCTTTGAACAATCGCGGTCGCGCATCCGCACAGGCTTTGGGGGATTGGTTACGAAGCAAATCCTACGCCCCGGACCAAGCATTGGTCTCCTCCGCCCATAGGACGCAAGAAACCTACACAAGGCTCAACTTAACCTCTGACGTGACGCATACAAAGGATCTGTATCACGCGGGATCCGACGTGATGCTCTCCGTCCTGAAAACAGCCACTGGGTCCTGTGTGCTTGTGCTGGGGCACAATCCCGGAATTGCCGAGTTCGCTGAGCGTATCGTTAAAATCCGGCCATCCCATCCACGTTTCATGGATTACCCGACAGGTGCCACGCTGGTGGTGACATTTGGTGCCCCAAATTGGTCTGCGGTCACTTGGAACAGCGGAACGCCCATCGACTTTGTTGTGCCACGCACGTTGATATCCGACACCTGAATGCAAAACGGGCAGACGTTTCCGCCTGCCCGTTCTAATTCAACTTTGGAACCGCTTAGTGCCCCAGAATTTGGCTTAGGAACAATTGCGTCCTCGGCGACTGTGGGTTGTTAAAGAACGCTTCAGGTTCGTTCTGCTCCACGATTTGGCCTTCATCCATAAAGATAACGCGGTTCGCGACTTGCCGCGCAAATCCCATTTCGTGCGTGACGCACAACATGGTCATGCCTTCTTCCGCCAGCTCGATCATCGTGTCGAGCACCTCTTTGATCATCTCAGGATCAAGCGCCGATGTCGGTTCATCAAACAACATGATCCGAGGCTTCATGCACAAAGACCGTGCAATCGCCACGCGTTGTTGCTGACCACCTGAAAGCTGACCGGGATACTTGTTCGCCTGATCCGGGATCTTCACCTTTTCAAGGAAATGCATCGCGATTTCTTCGGCTTCCTTCTTGGGTGTTTTACGCACCCAAATCGGAGCCAACGTACAGTTTTCAAGGATCGTCAGATGCGGGAACAAGTTGAAGTGTTGGAAACACATGCCAACTTCCGACCGGATCTTGTCGATGTTTTTCAAATCGGACGACAGCAAGGTGCCATCTACTTCGATCGAGCCCTTCTGATGCTCTTCCAGGGCGTTGATACACCGGATCAGCGTGGACTTACCGGACCCCGACGGGCCACAGATAACAATCCGCTCGCCCCGGTTCACCGTCAGGTTGATGTCACGCAGAACGTGGAACGATCCGTACCACTTGTTCATGTTGTTGATCGTAACCGCGACTTCGTCGGATACTTGCATAGTTGCAGCTTCAGCCATTGGTTAGGCCTCCTTATCGATGGTCAGTCGCAAGACGGCGTTCCAGCCACTGCGAGTATTGTGAAATGCCGTAGCACACGACGAAGAAGATGATGCAGGCGAACAGGAAGAGTTCCCAGTAGACCCCGTTCCATTCTGCGGCGCCCCCAAGGATCGGACCCCGGATCATGCCAAGGATGTCGAACATCGAAATCACCGACACAAGTGTGGTGTCTTTGAACAGCCCCACCGCCACGTTCACGATGCCCGGGATCGAGATTTTCAACGCTTGCGGTAAGATGATCAGACGCATTGCCTGAGGGTAATCCAAGCCCAGCGAATCCGCGGCTTCGTATTGCCCTTTTGGCAAGGCGGCAAGACCACCCCGGATCACCTCGGCAATATAAGCTGCCGAGAACATGGTGATCATGATCACCACGCGCAGAAACAAGTCCGTCGTTGTTCCCGGAGGAAACATATACGCCAGCATAACCGATGCCACGAACAACAGAGTGATCAACGGAACACCCCGTACAAATTCAATGAAGACCACACAGATCCACTTGATCAACGGCATGTCAGATTGACGCCCAAGCGCCAAAGCAATCCCCAAAGGAATGGACAATGACACACAAACCACACCCAACATGAGGTTGAGCATATACCCACCCATGTCGCGGGACGGCACTGCCTGCAGCATCGCGTTTTCATTGGCTGTGTCCGGGGTCATGAAACCGCCGATAATCCACACGACGAGCGCCGCAAGGATCGCGCCAAAGAACCCAATCGCAAAGTTGCTGGCCACAAAGCGTGTATAAACAAAACCACCAGCGACGACGCCAAGCAAAGCGATAATCGGCGTCATGATCGTACCACCCCAGATTAACCAATAGGCCAAGAAGGGGAAGATCGCTGTAAAGATCAGCATTTTGCGTGGCAGGTCAAAGAACAGCACGGGCGCAATCGCAACCAGCATCAACACAAAGGTCAAATTCGGGCGCCAGTAAGCGTCTGGTGGGTACTTGAACCCATAGATCAGTTGATGCCACCGTTCCGTCAAAACCGAGAAGCACGCGCCTCGGGTCCCATCCAGAACCTCACGACATTCCGTCAGGCTGCTGGTGTTCCAGACCCCGTTAAAGATCCATGGCATCGACCCACTGAGGATCACATAGATCACATAAAGTGCAACAAGGGTCAGCGCACCGTTCGCCGGTGTGGCAAACAAGTTCTCACGCAGCCATTTTACGATGCCCTGCTCGCCAATCGGCGGTGCCATGGGCGGCAGCGTTTCCGTGCGTACAAAGGAGACTTCGGTATTCGCCATGATCAGCGCTCCTTCAGCTTAATTGAGGCATTGTAGACGTTCATGAATGCCGAGATCAGCAACGATGCGGTGAGATAGAACAGCATCAGCAGCAGAACGCATTCAATCGCCCGGCCTGTTTGGTTCAAGGTAATCCCGCCAAGCGTCGCAGTAATGTCAGCATAGCCAACCGCAATCGCGAGCGAAGAATTCTTGGTGATGTTGAGGTATTGCGAGATGAGCGGCGGAATAATGACCCGCAACGCTTGAGGCAGTACCACAAGGTTCATAATGCGGCCCGGACGTAACCCAAGCGCGCCTGCAGCTTCTGTCTGACCCTTGGACACAGCTTGAATACCGGCCCGAACATTCTCGGCAATGAAAGCCCCGGTGTAGATCGACAAGGCAAACCACAAGGCAATCAACGGCCCACCAATCTTGATACCACCGGTGAAGTTAAACCCTTTCAGCGCCGGAATGTCCCATGTCAGGCCCATGACCGTCAGCAAGATCGCAACGGGTAACAACCAAACGCCCAAAATCATGTACCAGGTCGTTGGACGATCGCCGGTAGCCTCTTGGATCTTGGTTGCCCACGTTCCAATGGCACGGGCCCCAAAGAATGACCCTACAAGCACTGCGATAACCAAAAGCCAATTCATCCCCACAGACGCAAAGAATGGATTGCTGAACCCCGGCCCGGGAATGTATACGCCCCGATTGGTAAACGCGAACAGATCGAACAGCATAGATGACGTTGCTGCATCCCCGCGGAATGCGCGCGGCGTCGGCATGACATTCGTCATGATGGTGAAAATAATGATGATCCAGATCAGAACCGGAATATTGCGGAAGATCTCAACATAAAACGCCATCAGTTTGGAGACGAGCCAGTTGTTCGAAAGGCGCAGAACCCCGGCGATCACGCCAAAAATCGTCGCCGTGATACAAGCAAGAACTGCAACAAGTAGGGTATTCAAGATCCCAACAAGAGCAGCGCGGGCATGTGTCGATTGGCTGGTATACTCAACCAATCGTTGGTTGATGTCGTAGCCGGACGGGTCTTGCAAGAAACTGAACCCCAACGATAGGCCTTGCGCCTGCAGGTTAGTGGAAATGTTTCGGTAAAGATATGCCAAGCACAACGCTAAAACGAGCGCGGTGATGGCTTGAAGTGTTAGCGATCGATAGCGCGTATCGCTTAACAACATAGAAAGGCGGAAAGGCCCTTCAGGAGGGTCAGACAAAATGGCCATGGATGTTCCCTGTGGTTGGCGCGGAGCCTCCCTGACCTCTGCTAGGCCAACACCCGCGTCCTTATATGCAGAAAGAAAAAGGGCGCGCGTTAGACGCGCGCCCCAAATCAGGATTTAGCGGAATGGAGGGCTGTAAAGCAGGCCGCCATCTGTCCACTGTGCGTTCAAGCCGCGCGCCAGACCGATTGGTGTCGCTTCGCCGATGTTCTTTTCGAACACCTCCGCGTAGTTGCCTTCAACTGCCAGAGCACGTGCCGCCCAGTCAGCGTCCAGACCCAGCATCTCGCCCAAAGTACCTTCGGTACCCAACAGACGTGCAATTTCTGGATTATTTGTGCTGGCTTTCATTTCCGCCATATTCGCGGATGTCACGCCCAGCTCTTCTGCTGTTACCAACGCGTTCAGAGTCCAGCGCACAATGTCGCCCCACTCGTTGTCGCCGTGACGCACCAATGGGCCGAGTGGCTCTTTGGATACGATTTCTGGCAGAACTGTGTGATCACCAGGGTTTTCGAACGTCGCACGTGTCGCAGCCAAACCGGATGCGTCAGTCGTGTAAACGTCACATGCGCCCGCGAGATACTGCTGCTGTGCTTCAGCGTTTGTCTCGATTGGCACGGGCTCATAGCTGATGTTGTTGGAACGGAAGAAGTCCGCCAAGTTCAACTCAGTTGTAGTACCCGTTTGGATGCAGACAGTCGCGCCGTCCAGATCTTTTGCGGAAGAAACGCCCAATTCCTTGGGAACCATGAAGCCTTGGCCATCATAGTAGTTCACACCAACAAATTCGAACTTCAGGTCAACATCGCGGCTGAATGTCCATGTTGTGTTACGTGCCAACATGTCGATTTCACCAGAAGCCAACGCGGTGAAGCGTGTTTTGCCGGTTGTTGGAACGAATTCAACGGCTGTTGCATCGCCCAAAACCGCAGCAGCAACTGCGCGGCACATGGTGACGTCAAAGCCTTTCCATTCGCCATTTGCGTCTGGCGCAGCAAAGCCCACCAAACCCGTCGTCACGCCGCAATTTAGCTTGCCGCGTGCTTTAACGTCATCAAGTGTGCCTGCAGCCGCAGCACCGGCCGACAGGCCAGCCACGGTCAACGCGCCCAAAATAACAGATTTCTTCATATTTACCTCTTCCTGATTTCCCCGCCCTGAGTGGTCTAGGCGGCTCTACCGGCCACGTTAGACCGAAGGCGATACAATCACCGGTCCCTGCCGGCGAGTGGGAAGAGTTTGTGCTATTTAATGCCGCGAGGTCAAGAAAAAGACCTGACCCAAAGGAAATTTCTTATCTTTTTTGGCAGGTTTAGCTGAATGTTTAGCAATTGCCCTAACGGCACAGTTGCCAAAACCGATTCGCGTGGATAAACGAAGCCCGTTTTGCACTCAGCATTTCAAGTGCTTCTTCGTCTTTTCCCCACGTTTCGAACTGAAAGACCTCGTCTATCGAGGCCGCATCCCATAATTCGTCAATGGGACGTGATTCTGTCATTGCGGCCATCCCGATCACCCAAGACCCAGACATTGAGACCAGATCGTGAAACGCGGTCAGTGCAAATGGATCAAACGTGTGGGTTTCCGCCGCAATCCGCCTTAGGCTGTCTTCCGGTTGGGCAATGGGCATAATTCCCGTTTGCACGACAAAATGGAGTTGCAATGCGTCTTGCGCCCATGCCAGCAAACTGTCCCATGCTTTTGCCTGACGCGCGACCAATGCGTCCGGCGACTCAGCCCGATAACACAAAAGATCACTTCCGCCGTATTCAGCAACAAGATCGGCAACAGCGCTTTTTTGCGGGGTTACTTTGTCCAAGGCAGAGTTGGCCAGCCGCGTGAATGGCATTGTGTCTGGATTCACAACCTTTTCTTGCGCATCCCATTCTTCAGCCAAGGTATCTGCCAAAGATTTCGTTGGCACAATCAATGTCTGCTTGGCCGGGGTTTTGACCGCACGGCCATCCAACAGAACTTGGTATCCGCCACCTGCCTCCGCAGTAGTCGCTGACGTCCAAAATCGTTTCGGTGCCCAGTCACTCACTACGTCTTCTCCATAATTGCAGCAACAGCTTGAGGCACGTCCGCAAATGTCTCTACCACGTGGTCCGCATCCAACTGATCCGCTGCGTGATACCCCCAACTGACCCCAAGCGCACCAACGCCAGCAGCACGCGCCATGGTCATATCAAAGCTGGTATCCCCTACCATCACAGCCGCCTCGGGCGCGATGCCTGTGTCCGAAAGACAGGTTAAAATCATGGATGGATGTGGCTTTGACGGATGATTGTCAGCGCATTGATGCGTGACAAACAGTGAACGCAAATCATGGGCGTCTAGCAGCATGTCCAGCCCGCGACGCGATTTGCCAGTGGCAATGCCCAGCAACAACGTGTCGTCCCGATGCAACGCTTCCAATGCCGCCCGCGCACCGGGGTAAAGCGGGCTGCCTTCCCCATTGGCTGCTCGCGACCGACGCGCTGCGTATTCCGCTTTGTACCCTTGTACAACCGCGTTTCGCGTCGTTTCAGAATGATCTGGGATCAATCGCACCATAAATTCAGGAAGCGACAAACCAACCGCGTCCAAAATTGCGTCACGGCTGGGTTGTGCAAGACCCTCCTGTGCGAACGCCACCTGCATCCCCCCGACGATGTCCGCTTGGCTGTCCACCAAAGTTCCATCGACGTCGAAAATGACCAGTCGCAACGTCATCTCAATGTCTCGAACGGGTCTTCATCGGCATAGGATTCCTCCCACCCCAAATTTTCCCAGCTATGGGCCATGTGTTCGGACAAGGGGGCGTGAATGACAACAGGTTTTCCCGTGACAGGATGTGAAAATCCAATGGTGCGGGCATGAAGATGCAATTTCTTGGAAATGATGCCGCCCAATTGCGCGCCCCATCCGTCGCCCAGGTTTTCTTGACCTGATCCGCCGTATTTTCCGTCGCCAATAATGGGATGCCCAATCTCGGACATGTGCGCACGCAATTGATGGGTACGCCCAGTCACAGGTTCTAACGCAACCCAAGCCGCGCGCGATGCCACACGGTAAAGCGTCGCGTATAGGCTGTGCGCCCGCTTTGCACCGGGCGTAGAATCGATGTCGCGAGGATGCACCGCACGCATCTTTTCATTTTCACCGCTTTTGCCATGCCCCGGAGCTTTGACCAAAGCATACTTGATCTCTCCCAAATACGGGGTCGGCACCCCAGCCACGAGCGCCCAATAGATTTTGCGTGTCTTGCGATTGCGGATTTCACCGGTCAGGTTTCGTGCCGCTGCTTGCGTGCGTGCCAAAAGCAGTACGCCCGACGTGTCTTTATCCAGCCGATGCACCAGACGCGGTTTCTCATCAAATCCGAACCGCAACGCTTCGCTTAATCCATCCACATGACGAACCTGACCAGAGCCGCCCTGCACCGGAAGTCCCGGCGGCTTGTTGATCGCAATGACATGATCGTCCCGGTAAATCACGCAGGATTGGATCATCTCGATGTCTTCATCGCTCACACTCGCCGTGGGCTTGGGTGGTTGATACGGCGCATCCCCTTCCGGCAAGGGTGGGATGCGCACTTTTTGGCCATCCTCAACCCGCGACGAGGCTTTGACCCGGCCCCCATCCACACGACATTCACCTTTGCGACACATCTTTTCGATGCGGCCCTGGCTGAGCTGTGGAAACCGTCGTTTAAGCCACCGATCAAGGCGTTGATCGCCCTCACCTTCGGGAATTTCAATGACCTGTACTCCGCTCATGCGAAAACTCCCCGGGCGATCCACACCCCTAGTGCCAGTCCGGCAAGTGATAAACCAACCGACAACGCAACATACAATGCCGCCCCGCCAATCTGGCCTCGTTCAAATAACGTGATCGTTTCCAGCGAAAATGCGGAAAACGTGGTGAAGCCACCCAAAAGCCCTGTCATCACAAACGGCGACAAATGGGTCAGGCCCCGCTGTGCAGCTGCAATCACAAAGACTCCCATCAAAAACGACCCCAAAATATTGGCGGTCATAATTGCGGTCGGCACATCGGACGGCCCAACCAGACGCAAAACGCCCACGCCCCAAAGAAAGCGCAACGATGCGCCGATTGCCCCGCCAAGGGCCACAAGTGATAGCGTTGATATCATGGTCGCGTCTGTCGCGCGCGCGCATGGCAGAGTCAAGTTTGTCGCTTGCCGCGAAGTCGTTCAAAATAGTCGAGCCGTTTCTTAAGATCCCGCTCAAAGCCCCGCTCAACCGGCTGATAGTATCCCGGCCGCTCCATATCGTCCGGGAAATAGTTCTGTCCGGAAAACCCATCTTCGGCGTTGTGGTCATAATCATACCCGTCGCCGTATCCCTGCTCTTTCATCAACCGGGTTGGCGCGTTCAGAATGTGTTTCGGCGGTGGGGCAGAGCCAGAGAGCTTCGCCTGCTTCATCGCGGCTTTGTAAGCGACATAAGTCGCATTCGATTTTGGGGCGAGCGCAAGGTACACAACCGCCTGCGCCAGCGCCAGTTCCCCTTCGGGAGAGCCAAGCCGTTCGTAGGTTTCCCAGCTTTGCAAACAGGTCGCCTGCGCTTGTGGATCCGCCAGCCCGATATCTTCGACCGCCATGCGCGTGATCCGACGTGCCAGAAACCGCGGATCTTCGCCCCCCGTCAACATCCGAGCAAACCAGTACAGCGCCGCGTCCGGGTCCGATCCCCGCACAGATTTATGCAAGGCTGAAATTAGATTGTAATGCTCATCCCCGGACTTGTCGTATTTGCTGGCCCGGCGCATCAAACGCGTCGTGAGTGTGTCCACAGTCAAAGGCGAATCCAAGTTCCACGCAGCCACCTGTTCAATCAGGTTCAACAACGCCCGTCCGTCCCCATCCGCCATGCCCATCAACGCTGTGCGTGCAGCAGGCTCCAGCGGCAGGGTCACGCCCAACTCGCCCTCTGCACGTTCTAGCAGCGCTTCAAGATCGTCATCTGACAGCCGCTCCAATACCAATACTTGGCTTCGACTTAGAACAGCCGCGTTCAGCTCAAAGGACGGGTTTTCCGTGGTTGCACCAACCAAAAGGATCGTGCCGTCCTCCATATGCGGCAAGAACCCGTCTTGCTGGGCTTTGTTGAACCGGTGGATCTCGTCCACGAACAGCAATGTGCCCTTCCCATTGGCACGCCGGATCTTGGCCGCTTCGAACACCTTTTTGAGGTCAGGCACACCGGTGAAAATCGCGCTAATCTGCACAAAATGCAGATCGGTCTCATGCGCCAAAAGCCGCGCAATCGTCGTCTTTCCAACGCCCGGCGGTCCCCAGAAAATCAACGAACTTAACGCACCAGCCCCCAACATCACTGTCAACGGCCCCTCGGGACCCAACACTTGGGTTTGACCGATCACCTCTTTCAAGGTTTGCGGGCGCAGCCGATCCGCCAAGGGACGATGGCCCGACGCTGCAGGTTCCGCGCCGCTGTCAAATAGATCGCCCACCTCTACGTCCGAAAGCTCAGGACAACGCGCCGATTGCCCCGCGTAACAGACAAACGGAAA
>CALHST010000273.1 GCA_938038825.1 uncultured Paracoccaceae bacterium
ATCAATGCCGCATATCTCGGCCATTTTCTCTGGCGTGAAGTCTGCCAGATGCGCTTTTTCAGCTTCCCAGTTCTCGGTGTAGGCGTCGATATATTGCTGGTCGTACAGGCCCTCTTCGACGATCACGTTCATAATCGCGTTCAGCATGGACACATCCGTGCCAGGCCGGAATTGCAGCATATGCGAGCTGAACCGTTTGAGCGCCTGACCGCGGGGATCCATGACAATCAACTTGCCGCCGCGTTTGGTGAATTGCTTGAAATACGTTGCCGCAACGGGGTGGTTTTCGATCGGGTTGGCCCCAATCACAATCGCCACATCGGCGTTTTCGATTTCGTTAAAGGTCGCCGTCACCGCGCCAGATCCAACATTTTCGATCAAAGCCGAAACTGAAGAAGCGTGGCACAGCCGCGTGCAGTGATCGACGTTGTTGTGGCCAAAGCCTTGGCGGATAAACTTCTGGAACAGATACGCTTCTTCGTTCGTACACTTGGCCGAACCAAAGCCTGCCACTTCGCGTCCGCGCCCTTTCAGCCCCTTCGCAGCGAAATCGAGTGCCTCGTCCCACTCGGCTTCACGGAAGAACTCCTGCCAATTGTCCGGGTGCACGTTCAATCCCTTTACGGGCGCGTCTTCGCGGCGGATTAATGGTTTTGTCAGGCGGTGCGGGTGATGGATGTAGTCAAACCCAAAGCGCCCTTTGACGCACAACCGGCCTTCGTTTGCGGGGCCATTGATACCCTCGACATATTTCACTTTGCCGTCTTTGACTTTCAAAGACACTTGGCATCCCACACCGCAGAACGGACAGACACTGTCGACTTCGCTGTCGAAATCCTTGCTATCGCCAGCCCCGGCGCCTTCGGTCACAGTCGCAGGCATCAACGCCCCTGTTGGGCAGGCCTGCACACATTCACCGCAGGCGACACAGCTGGACGCGCCCATCGGATCGGCCAAATCGAACGTGGGATAGGAATCCTGTCCCCGCCCCGCCATGCCGATCACATCATTGACCTGCACTTCGCGGCATGCGCGCACGCACAAACCGCACTGAATGCAGGCGTCCAAATTCACGCTCATCGCGATGTGGCTGTCATCCAGTAACGGAATACGACCCTCTTCCAACTTCGGAAAGCGGCTCTCGCTCACCCCGTTGGCGTCCGCCATGTCCCACAAATGCGCAGATTGATCATGGGCGACGTCCCGGTCCGGCTGATCTGTCACCAGCATCTCAACCACCATTTTACGGGCCGTTTCCGCGCGCGCGGAATTGGTTGTCACAACCATCCCCTCAACGGGTTCACGAATGCACGAGGCAACCAATGTCCGCTCGCCATCCACTTCCACCATGCACGCCCGGCAGTTCCCATCAGGGCGATACCCTGGCGCAGGTTTGTGGCACAGATGCGGGATCACAAGACCACGCCCATTGGCGACTTCCCAAATGGTGAGACCTGCATCAGCCTCAACCTCTTGCCCATCCAGCGTAAAGTGAATTTTGTTCGCCATGGTGCGACTCCCTTATCGTCACCGCTCTGTATAGAGACACCCAATCCACCCCGTCAGACCCAAATCCGACGAATTCAACAGTCTCTCCGCCATCAAATACGCCCTGCGTTTCCGATAAAGAACAAAATGCCCCTATTTTCTTTTTGCCAAAAATATCCCCGCCGGAGGCTCCCTCCCCTAGCGTGCGCACGAACGCTCCCCTATCAAAGATCCAAAGCACTCGAAGGCAGGCTCTATGTCCCACATTACTCTCGTCCGTCACGGCCAAGCCAACAGTGATGCAAAAACCGAAGAAGATTATGACCGCCTCAGCCCACTTGGCCACCAACAAACCACATGGCTGGGCCAACACTTCAAGGCCGCAGATCAGCACCACACCCGGCTTTATTCCGGCACGTTGCGCCGTCAGATCGAAACTGCACAAAATCTTGATACAGGTCTCGATTTGATTCAGGATCCGCGTTTGAACGAGCTTGAATACTTCACAATGGCTCAGGCACTGGAATCCGAACATGGCATCCCGGCTCCGACTGCGCCCGCTGAATTTGCAGCGCATTTTCCAATCACTTTGAAAGCATGGGAAGACAACCGGATCGAAGGCGCACCCGAAACCTTCGCAAGTTTTCAAGCCCGAGTTGCGGACGCGCTGGCCGAGATGAAATCCGGCGCGGGCCCTGCCCTTGCCGCCACGTCTGGCGGTGTCATCGCGATGAGCATGCGTCTTCACCTTGGGCTTGACGTGCCCTCCATGGCCCGTGTTGGACTTGCCATCATGAACAGCTCTGTCCACCGCTTTTTTCCGGTAGGTGGCACATGGTCCCCGGTTATGTTTAATGCCATTCCGCATCTGGAAACCCCGGATCGCCACGCCGCACAAACCCACGTATAGGAGTCGAATATGCGTCTACATTTTGCCCAAAACACCATCGCTGTCGCCGTTGCGGTCGCGCTGGAAGAAGCCGGAATTGACTACGAACCCGTGGAAGTAAGATTTGCAGAGGCTGAGCAAACCAAACCGGACTACCTTGCCATCAATCCCAAAGGGCGCGTGCCCGCTTTGGAAACCGAAGGGGCAATCTTGACCGAAACAGGGGCCCTTCTGGATTACATTGGCGCAAAGGCACCGCAAGCCAACCTTGTGCCCCAAGACGCGTTGCAGGCTGCTCAGATGCGCAGTGTAATGTATTATCTGGCATCAACCGCACATATCAATCACGCCCATAAAATGCGAGGGCACCGCTGGGCCGATCAACAATCCAGTTTCGATGACATGACCCAAAAAGTCCCGGAAACCATGACAACCAGTGCGCAATTTTTAGAAGACCGCTGCCTGACAGGCCCCTTCGTTCTGGGCGCTGACATCTCGATTGCGGATCCCTATCTGTTCATCATCGCAAGCTGGCTTGAAGGCGACGGCGTCGCTCTTGCAAACTTCCCCAAAATTTCTGCCTTTTTAGAGATGATGAATGCTCGTGCATCTGTCGTGGCCGTACGGGACAAAGGTATTCTGACCCTGTAGCGCGTGCTTTTCTGGCCACTTGACTGTGCTGTAACAAAAAAGAGGGGCCAATCGCCCCTCTCTGTCCAATCAGGTAAGACACAGGACCGGCCTGCGCCAATTTACGCGAAAATGCGGTAATACAGCCAATCCGGAAGAAACTGCGCCAGCCGGAAAAGAGAACCAAACGCAAACGGAAAGCTCTTTTTAAAGGCATCCGAATTCATATGCTCAAACATTTCTTGGGCCGCGGCTTCAGGCTCCATGATGAACGGCATCTTGAACGTGTTCTTCTCGGTCATGCCAGTTTTGATAAAGCCCGGATTCACCACCTGAACATCAATCTGTGTTTTGCGCAGATCTGCGTACATGCATTCTGCCAACGACATCGTCGCAGCTTTGGATGCGGTGTATCCAATCGACGCAGGCAGACCCCGGAAGCCCGTCAGGCTTGAGGTAATCACCACATGGCCGGCATCGCGTGCAACCATGCTGGGCATCACCTGCCCCAAAACCCGCAAGAACCCGGTGAAATTCACGTCCGCCATGGTCACTGCTTTTTCGCTGTCCCAATTGCGCGCGCTCATAGGCCAATAGGCCCCCGCGATCAAAATCAAACCATCGACATCGCCAACATCTGCCGCCGCTTTGGCCACACTGGCGTCGTCCTGAATATCCATTACAACGGCGCGACCCGTCCCGGGAAGCCCCGCAACAACCTCTGCCAACTTGTCACTATTGCGCGCCGAGACAATCACCTCGGCACCTGCGCGGCTTAGCATCTGCGCCAATGCTGCGCCCAAGCCTTCACTTGCGCCTACCAACCAATATCTCTTGCCAGCCCACTCTCGTTTCACGCTGCTTTTCGCTCCTCTAATGACACGGGTCGCATCGTTGCGACCAACTCGGCCACTTGAATTCCGAACTTGCGGAACTGTGACCGATTGATGATTGCGCCGCCCGGCGCCAGATACATCCAATCCACCACATCCAGCACGTGACCGCCAGAGCCTTCTGGCAACCGAAGCTTGTATTTCAGCTGCACGGCGTCCCCCATTTGCACACCGGTGCCTGTCCCAACAACGTCATCCGCAGTCGCTTTTATTGAACCATCATTGCTTAAAACCAAACGCCACGCACGATTTTGCACGGATCCGTCGTCATATCGAAACACTTCCTCCATCACGCAAATGTTGTTTTCCCAACTGCACTCAAATTGGGCTTCAAAGCGCGAAGACACCCGACCAAACGGTCCAAAGATCGCCCCTTCACACAGAATCACTCCGTTGAACTGTGTGCGAATATCAAATTCACCCGCTTGCGCGCTGGAATAATGCTCGGGGGATTGGCTCAGAAAACTGGCATATCGTCCCCGCGCCCAAAACGCGAAGACGGCAAAGACCACTCCGAGAAGTACCAAAAAGACGGTATCCATAGTCCTAGGTCTCTTTCATGTTCGTGGAGGCCAGAAGCCCAATTGCCACAAGTTTCAACACACACGGAATCCCCGCGTAAAAGAATGAGAGCATGGTCAATGCGCTCTCGGGGTTGTTGTTGGCCCCCGATTGAAAGCCTGCACGTTCAAGCGCGGGCAACAGAAGTACAGCCGCGAAGGCCAAGGTGAATTTCGACACAAATGACCACAGCCCAAATCCCTCTGCCGCCGAGGGCGAAATCACAGACATGCGCCGGGCAAACACGGCAGGCAGCAGCGTCAAATCAGCCCCCATCGTCGCCCCAGAGGCCGCGCAAATCAGGGCAAACAGCACCCAATCGCCGGGCCCCAACATCAGCGCGCCGCCAAATGCAACAATCGCCAACACCATGGCGGCCAGAAGGACGCGTTTGACGCCAAACCGCTCAGCCATCATGCTCCAGATCGGGGCAGACACGGCTGCGGACAGGAAAAACAAAAGCAACAAGGGCCCTTCCAACCCCGGCGCTTGCAGACGCGTTTCCACAAAGAACAAAAACAGTGTTGAGGACACGGCAACAGGGGCCGCGTTTACAAAAGCGATCACCAACAAGCGCCGCGCCAATGGATCACCCAGAACAGCGCCCAGCCCGGACCCTTTTTCAACAGCCCCCGCGCGCCATTCCCCACGCATTGCAATCACCGCGCACAAGGCCAGGACCGCAAAACCGACTGCAAACCCAGCAAACGGGCGCTCCATCACATTGCCCAGCATCACAGGCGCGATAGCAGCCACGCAAACGCCTAACAGCGCACCCGTTTCACGCCAGCGGGCCAACTTTAAATGGCCATCCCCGCTGAGCTGATCTGCTTTCAGCACGCCTTGGGCGTAAAAATTAATGGTCAGAAAGGAAAATGCCGAAAACACCAAAGTCAGCATCAATGCAAACCAGACCACAGGGGCAACGGGGGGCGTAACGGCGAACAGGCCAACCATCGCAATCGCCATGACAGCACTGCCCAGCAACACTCCGACCCCGCGACGGGATCGCAGCACTTCGGAC
>CALHST010000274.1 GCA_938038825.1 uncultured Paracoccaceae bacterium
GTTGTTGACGGTGGGATCTACCGTCATGACTTTGTGGCCTCTGCCGTGGTGGATGGGCTGATGCGCGTGGGCCTTGATACCGGGGTTCCGGTTCTGTCCGTCTCGTTGACGCCGCACCATTTTCAGGAAACAGACCACCACGTGGCGATCTACAAGGCGCACTTTGTTCAAAAGGGACGCGAAGCTGCACATGCTGCACTTGGTATCCTGAACGCCCGCGCGGGTTTGATCCAGGCGGCCGCATAGTGCCAACGCCCCCGGTGTGTCGTGCAGCGGGGGCATGTGCCTGACAGCATCAGCTTTGTGCGTTCTCATATGCGGCAAACAGATCGGTCACGAGGATTCCGTTGATCCGCATGCCACGCAAATCCGCATCGGTGATATGCGTTTCGGCCAATGTTACACCACTGATTGTCAGGCCAGACATGTTTGCGTATGTGATCGACGTGCCCGACAAATTGATGTTGTTAAAGCGCGCTTCTGACAAGTTCACATCATCAAAGTCTGCCGCACGTAAATTCGTGTCGCGAAACGTCGCCTTTTCCAGAACTGCAAAGAATTTGGCAGCAGACAAATTGACCCCGTCAAAATTGGATCCAGACATATCGGCACGGATGTAATGCGCGTCTTGCATTTGTGGGCCGTCAAAGGGGTTTGAATCGTCATCGTGCGTCATTGACTGTCCTAACATTGAGGTGCGCGACGCCATGGTACCAAACTCTGAGACAATATGGTTCGCCATTTCGAAGACCGGCAAAAATTTGATCTGCATCATGTTGAAAAACACTACATTATGATGTCGGTGTTGTGATTTGTAACTGCGCCTTGGGTGCAAGACTGTCCGCCGGAACAACCAACGGACCAAAGTCAGGAGACTTACATGATCGGCTATTCGACAATTGGCGTTTCGAACATGGAAAACGCAAAGCAGTTCTATTCGGACTTGTTTGCTGACCAAGGCGCAAGTGTTCAAATGGACGTGGGGCGCATTGCGTTCATCGGGACCAGCCCTGCCTCTCCGATGTTGGCGGTGTGTGAACCTTATGATGGGCAAGCCTGCGCTGCTGGGAATGGCACCATGGTGGCCTTTGCAGCACAATCCAAGCCCGAGGTCGACGCGATGTATAACAAAGCAATCAGCTTGGGTGCCACAGATGAAGGCGCCCCAGGCCAGCGCGTTCCCGACCGGTTTTATGGATCTTATGTGCGGGATCCCGATGGCAACAAACTGTGCTTTTTCATATTCGGATAACCTAAGCCAACTTAGTGCGCGCTCACATGAGCCGCGCTCTGTGCTTACACACCGGTATAATCGCGCATGCCCTGCGGTGGGTTTGCGAAAAATGCGTCTGCTGGTATAGGGGCGTGCGCCGCGCCGGGTGACACGAAACTTACCAGCCCGCCCAAGGCCCGTGCTTCGCCCGGGTCATGCGTGACCATGATCAAAGTGGCGTTTAACTGATTTGCGACGTGTTTGACCGAATCCAACATATCGACGCGTTGCGCCGGGCCCAATGCGGAAAACGGTTCATCCAGAAGTATGATCGGGCGCGCCATCACCAGGACGCGGGCCAAGGCCACCCGGCTTTGCTGGCCCCCTGACAGCGCGGCTGGTTTGCGGTCTCCGAGACCGTCCAGACCAACTTCGGACAGTGCCGTGTTTACCCGCGCCGCATCCTTGGGGTTCACCGAAAGGTTGGGCCGAATTCCAAGCGCCACGTTTTGCGTGACAGTCAAATGTGGGAACAAGTTGTGATCCTGAAACAGCATCGCAACAGGGCGCTCATCCGGGCGCGCAGCCAATGGGTGCCCGTCATACTTCATCTGCCCGCTGGTCTGATCTGCAAAACCGGCAATTCCTGCAAGCAAGGTGGATTTTCCCGCGCCCGAAGGCCCAATGACTGCCAAATGCGCCCCTTGGGGCAATGACCAGTTCACAGTTAACGAAAACCCGCCTTGCCCGAATATGCAGTCCTGAAATTCAAGCATTGCGATGTCCCCATGCGTCGAACAGCCCAAACAGGGCAAAACTCAATCCCGTCAGCAACAATGACGCGCTGGCTGCTGTTTCGATACGATAGCCCCGCAACAACCGCTCAATTTCTAATGGCAACGTTGCGCGGTCCGGGTCGGAAAACAGGGCAATAACTCCAAGGTCCCCCATGCTCAGCGCCGCCCCAAGGCCCAGTGCAAACCCGATAGGGCGTCGCAGGCGCGGCAGTAAAACGATCCGCCACAAAGTCCAACCGTGTAATCCCAACGACGCAGACAGCCGCCCGTATTGGGCCAAAGCATCGCGTAAACCGGGAACCAGAACGCGCACAGCAAAAGGCAAAGCCATGATCGCATTGATCACACCCGTGACGACCAACGCCAGTCCCACCGGATCCGCAATGGGAAAAACAAGGATAAACAGACCGGTCCCCAACATCAAAGGCGACGTCGCAAGCCCTAAGATGCCGACCG
Source organism: uncultured Paracoccaceae bacterium (assembly GCA_938038825.1). GTDB lineage: Bacteria > Pseudomonadota > Alphaproteobacteria > Rhodobacterales > Rhodobacteraceae > Aliishimia. Next base: position 2,467 of record CALHST010000274.1, read on the forward strand.
CTTCGGCCCCACCGATGCGCAACACCAAAACGGCCAAAGGTAAGGCGAACGCAATCAGCAATCCTGCACTGGCCAACGCGACCATCACAGACCGACCCGCCGCAAGCCACACGCCGCTGGGCAAAGACACCAAGCCGGGCAACCCTTGGCCCAGAATGCTCAGCATCGGGGTCAGCAAGAATGCCGTGGCCAAGATGATCACCGGATAGTCGAATATTGAATGGTCCCAACGGGCGTGACTGCGATCCAGTCCCTGCGCCGGATCGTGGGTTGGCAGGACCCGGAACAGGACCAAACAGGCTGCAAACGCCACACCCATTTGCACGATCGACAGCAACGCCGCGCGCCCAAGGTCAAACTCAAATCGAAACGCCTGATAGATGGCTAATTCGATCGTTGTCGCCTTCGGACCTCCACCCAAGATCAACGCCACTGCAAAAGACGTTAGGCAGATCACAAAAATCAGGCCAAACGCCCCCGGTAGCACACGTCGCAACATGGGCCATTCCAGCAGGTGGAACAAACTTTGCACCCGTAAGGTGGCTGCCAAACGGAATTGCTCGGCTGGGATCGCTTGCCAGCCCTGAAGGATCAATCGGGTTGCCAAAGGCAGGTTAAAGAACACATGCGCAAGGATAACACCATGCGCGCCGTAAATGGTCACAGGTTCAAGGCCGATGGCTTGCAGGCTGACATTCAGCCAGCCTTTGTGACCAAAGATCGCCAGCAAACCCAGTACAGCAACCATCACGGGCAAAAGGAACGGGGCACCCAACAGAGTAATAAGAAGCCGCCGCCCTGGAAATTGACGTCGTGAAATGGCGCGGGCCAAGGGCACCGCCAAAACAACGGAAATCAACGCGGATAAAGCCGCCTGCCACAACGTGAACCGGATCGCGGCCCAATCTGCGGCAACAAGGCCGCGCGCAAGATCTGCGCGCAGCATGACGCCCCCAAAGGCGCCAAGGATCATCGCCACCAAAGCTGTGGCGACGATCCATCCTAGAACAGGATTTATTGGCTGAGCGCCGCGCGCCATGTCTCAACCGCACCGGCCAACAAACCCGCCGCCTCGTCTTCTGTGTAAAACAGCACTTTTTCCGGCAAAGGCAGATCGGCCCAACCATCGGGCCACTGATCTGTTGGCAAAGCCGCCGGGAATGACCAGTTCGCTGTTGGGATCATCTGTTGGAAGTCCTGGCTTAGAACATAAGTCAGGAACGCATCCGCCAGTTCGGGCTGATCTGTGTCCGCGATTTTGCCCACTGTTTCCACCATAAAGTAATGGCCTTCGGGGAAGATCGCCGCCTTCTTGGTCAGGTCTTCTTCGGCAAAGATATGGTACGCAGGCGAGGTTGTGTAGCTTAGAACCATGTCCGCTTCGCCGTCGGTGAACAGCCCATAGCTGGACGACCAGTCCTTGGTCACGGTCAGGATTTTGGGCGCAAGTTTGGCCCAGGCTTCGGGGGCTTTGTCGCCATAAACCGATTGCATCCACAGAACCAGCGCAATGCCGGAAATGGAGGTGCGTGGATCCTGAATGACGATCTTAACGTCATCGGACATGTCCAAAAGTGCATCAAATGACGCAGGCGGCGTGTCCATACGTGTGTCGTTATAGATAAACGCCGTGTGGCCATAATTGAACGGCAGGAATGTGTCGTCTGTCCAATCAATCGGCAGAGTCAACGCGCCGTTGTCTTGGCCGTGGGTCGCGAACAAGCCTGTTTCGCGTGCCTTTTTGGTCACGTCGGATGTTAGACCAATCACAACATCAGCCTTGGTGCGCTTGCCTTCCAGCAGAAGCCGGGGCAGCAAATCACCCGTGGACCACTGCAGATCACAGCCACAGTTTTCTTCGAAACCCGCTTCGATTTTGGGGCCGGGACCCCATTCAGATGTAAAATAATCGCCTGCGTAAACTGTCAGCACAGGCGTTTCCGCCATCGCAGACGTTGCCAAAAGGCCAGCGGCAAGTAAGGGGTATTTCATGTCTCACTCCATAAGCTGGCGGATGGTCAGATTTGGAGCGTGTTCCAGACCTTCCCTCCGCCGGTGTTAACCGGTTCAGGTTC
>CALHST010000275.1 GCA_938038825.1 uncultured Paracoccaceae bacterium
ATTTGACCAAGGACAACTGTGTGTCGCAGTGATCCAAGTTCAAAAACCGTCCGAGAAAATCCCAGCAATCGAACAAACCTATTCCGCGGGTGCGGTGTGTCTTGCCCTGTTGAATGCAGCTTTGGCTTCCGGCTGGGGCGCAAATTGGTTGTCCGGTTGGCCATCCCATGATCGCGGATTTGTCGAAACCGGCTTGGGCCTTGGCGCACATGAACGGGTTGCAGGCTTCTTGTACCTTGGGACAGAAACTGCCCGCCCACCAGAACGCCCTCGCCCGGGTCTGGACACGATCACAACATGGGTAACGGAATGATATTCAACGCCTTTACGCTAACACTCGGCCAAATAGGAGACCCACGCTTTCGTCGCGTTTTGTTTCTGGGGTTCGTTTTGACGATCATTCTGTTGATCGCAGTAACTGCTGCTTTCGTATGGGTCGTCGGGTGGGCAACGGGCGACATCGCATTTCTGAATGACATGACATGGATGCAGGATGTCCTGAAGTGGAGTTCCATTCTGTTTATGGTGGTTCTGTCAGTGGTCATGATGATCCCTGTGGCGTCTATGGTGACCTCATTATTTCTGGAAGACGTCGCCAAAGCCGTCGAATCGCAGCACTATCCAATTTTGCCCCCTGCGACTCCGGTTCCCATCAGTGATGCCATCAGGGATACAGTGAACTTTTTGGGTGTCCTGTTGATCGCAAACGTCGCCGCAATGATCCTGTATGTTAGTTTACCATTGGCGAATATCTTGATTTTTTGGGGATTAAACGGGTTCTTGCTGGGTCGGGAATATTTCACGTTGGCCGCAACACGCCGCGTAGGTCGCGTTGAGGCAAAGCGTCTACGAAAGAAGCACCGCGGCACAATTTGGCTTGCCGGCACCCTGATGGCGATGCCGCTTACGATTCCGCTGCTGAATTTGATCATTCCAATTCTGGGCGCTGCGACCTTTACGCACCTGTTTCACATGTTGATTGGAACGCGCAGGGATGCCGCCTACTAGGATGAACCGCTGCCGCGACCAAAAATATCCAAATCATCGATTGTGATCCAACCGGACAGGATTATCCCTGCGATAATGATCCACAAAACGACAGACACACCTGTGGTGATCCACGCCTTTTTCTTCAGGTTATGCACCTCGGGAGAACTGGCATGTGTTCCGGGAACGACCTCTCCAACGTCGCCTTGTGTTTGAAGCCGAATAGGGATCGCGACCAAAAAGACCATGAACCAGATGACCGCAAACAGAACAAAGGCGGAGGTGATGCCCATTTATACCTGCTCCAGCTCTGTAAGCGTGCCGTTCATGTCTTTTGGGTGCAAAAACAAGACGGGCTTACCATGCGCACCGATTTTGGGCTCCCCCGTACCAAGAACCCGCAAACCCGCGTCTTTTAGCTTGTCTCGGGCTGCAAGGATGTCTTCCACTTCATAGCAGACATGATGGATGCCACCTGACGGATTCTTGTCCAAAAAGCCCTGAATCGGGCTGTTATCACCCAAAGGGTACAAAAGCTCGATCTTGGTGTTGGGCAATTCGATAAACACAACTGTTACGCCGTGATCCGGTTCATCTTGTGGCGCTCCGACCTTGGCACCCAGGGCGCTGCGGTATTGTTCGGATGCGGCTTTTAAATCGGGGACGGCAATCGCCACGTGGTTCAGTCGACCAATCATTGTCACAGCTCCCTTGACCAGCTTTCGTTGCTTATGTCGCCAGATAGGGCACCATGCAAGCTTTGGCAAAAGGGTGCGACGTTAACGCGTCATTAGCGATCAATTCCTAAAGTTTGAGTCGAACGCTTCTATGGAGACACCAACATGGACGATCTCGACCCACTCGCATTGCCAATGCGCCCGCCCACATCTGCGCGCCCACTTCTGGGCTTAACCGTACTTGTCGTTGAGGACAGTCGCTTTGCATCAGAGGCGCTGCGTTTGCTGTGCCTGCGATCCGGTGCGCGTATTCGGCGAGCAGATTGTCTTAAATCTGCGCATCGTCACTTGCAGGTATACAGCCCGGCTGTGGCAATCATCGATATCGGCCTTAGGGATGGATGCGGGGCAGATCTGATTGAAGAGCTGGCGCAAGCCCAGCCGCGCACCAGTGTCGTATTAGGCATGTCTGGCGACCCAGATGGCAGGCGCATCGCAATGCATGCAGGCGCAGACGGTTTTTTGGAAAAGCCGGTCCTGTCCCTGTCAAACTTTCAAGAAACGATCTTGTCTCATTTGCCGGACGAGCGACAGCCAGCCGGACCTCGTCCCATCAGTTCAGAACAGGTCAATCCAGACCCGATTGCCTATCAGGACGATTTGGCGCACATGGCGGACATTATCGACAATGCAAAAGACGAACGCACGTTGGATTATGTGACCCAGTTCCTTGCAGGCGTTGCCCGCAGCGCCCAAGACGACGCGATCTTACAGGCCGTCACCCAACTTGAGGAACGTCGCGCCAACGGAAAACCATCCGGATCTGCAATGTCACAGCTGGCTGGATTGGTTCAGGAAAGGCTGGAACAAAAGATTGCGATGTAATCAAAGGCTCAGTGCCGGGTCATCAGAAACCCGAACATGCCGCGTCAAATCGCCAAGACGTTCTTTTTGAACCCCGTTTTCTGTGAAATTGTCCGGGCTTAGCCAATGACGGAATGCGTCACGCAGAGCAGGCCATTCAGAATCAATCACGGCAAACCAAGCCGTATCCCGGTTACGTCCTTTGACGACGGTCGCCTGACGAAAAATGCCTTCGAAACTGAAGCCAAGCCTTTGGGCTCCACGTCGTGACGGAAGATTTAGGGCGTCACATTTCCATTCATACCGTCGATAACCCGCATCAAATGCCCACTGCATCATCAGAAACATCGTTTCGGTCGAAGCCCGCGTGCCTTGCAACGCTGGGCTGAAATTGATGTGACCGACTTCGATGGATCCCGCGTCAGGTTTGATTCGTAAATAACTTGCAACACCTTCCCACGCACCACTCTCTTGGTTCATCACTGCATAGAAATGGGGATCGGATGGCACAGCTGCGTCTTTGACCCACCGGTGATATTGTGCCGAAGATGCAAATGGCCCGTAAGGCAGATAGCCCCAAACATGATCATTCCCAACATAGGATTGGTACAGTAAAGCTGCGTGCTTTTCTGCACATAACCGTTCGAGGCACACAAAATTTCCGACCATGGGGTCATCATTGGGAACGGGCGGCGGCGTCCAATCCGCAACCAACGCACCAAAAGAATTTGCCGTCGTTCTACTCATGGTGGGTAGCTAGTCTGTAAATTCTCTAAGTCCAACCCAAATCGCCATATTTTGGCCCCATACGCTTATTAGCAAGACACAGAGGGTCGGAGCGACTACATACACCAGTAAGGTAACATTATGCGAAATCTTTTTAACAAGTTTGCGGTCAAAGAAGACGGCGCGGTTACAGTTGACTGGGTGGTTTTATGCGCCGCAGTTGTCGGACTAGGCGCTGCGCTTGTTCTTACGGTTGCGAACGCCTCCACCGATTTGAGCGACGGAATTTGGGCCTACATGAACACCATTCGTCCCTGATCCCACAAGACGACAACGATTTATGATGCAGGTTTTGATACTCGAATCAGGGCCCGTAAAAACAGTGCGCGCGTGATCCGAGAAGTTTGCGGTTAGCGAACAATACCCGTCTGCGCGCCGTTTTCCCAACCCCGAAATTTTTCCCCAAAAACAAATAAACCCCGAACAGATCCGCCTGTTCGGGAATTATGTTTAGCAAGAAATCCGAATGATCCTCAGTCTTGCGGAATCACGCGCAAGCCCAGTTCCATCAGCTGATCTGCCATCGGTTCGGATGGGGCTGACATCATCAGGTCTTCGGCGCGTTGGTTCATCGGGAACAAGATGACTTCACGGATATTCTGTTCGTCCGCCAAAAGCATCACAATCCGGTCGATCCCAGCCGCACAACCACCGTGTGGAGGCGCGCCATATTGGAACGCATTCACCATGCCGCCAAAGCGCTTTTCGACTTCTTCTTTGGGATAGCCTGCAATTTCGAAGGCTTTGAACATGATCTCGGGTTTGTGGTTCCGTATCGCACCTGACACCAGTTCGTACCCGTTACAGGCCAGGTCATATTGGTAACCCAAAACGTCCAATGGATCACCATTCAACGCGTCCATCCCACCTTGCGGCATCGAAAACGGGTTGTGTTCAAAGTCGATCTTGCCAGTTTCTTCGTCTTTTTCGTAAATCGGGAAGTCCACGATCCACGCAAAGGCAAAGCGGTCCTTGTCCGTCAGACCCAGCTCTTCGCCGATATGGTTCCGGGCACGACCCGCCACAGCTTCGAATGATTTTGGTTTGCCGCCCAAGAAGAACGCAGCGTCCCCAACGCCCAACCCAAGCTGTTCACGTATGGCTTCAGTCCGCTCTGGCCCGATGTTTTTCGCCAAGGGACCTGCAGCCTCCATGCCGTCACCTTGATCGCGCCAGAAGATATAACCCATACCGGGAAGGCCTTCTTTTTGCGCGAAGGCGTTCATGCGGTCGCAGAACTTGCGCGATCCACCACCGGGCGCTGGAATGGCGCGGATTTGGGTGCCCTCTTGTTCCAGAATTTTCGCGAAGATGGCAAAGCCAGAACCTGCAAAGTGATCAGACACGATTTGCATCTTGATCGGGTTGCGCAAGTCCGGCTTGTCCGAGCCGTACCACAGCGCGGCATCACGATAGCTGATCTGTTCCCATGTCTGGTCCACTTTTCGGCCGCCACCGAACTCCTCAAAGACACCGATCAAGACAGGTTCAATCGTGTCAAAGATGTCCTGCTGCTCAACAAAGCTCATCTCAAGATCAAGTTGGTAGAAGTCTGTGGGCGAACGGTCGGCGCGCGGGTCTTCATCGCGGAAACACGGCGCAATCTGGAAGTATTTGTCAAAACCTGACACCATCAACAGCTGTTTGAACTGCTGAGGCGCCTGCGGCAGCGCGTAAAACTTGCCCGGATGCAAACGCGACGGCACAAGGAAGTCACGTGCACCTTCCGGCGAAGAGGCCGTGATGATCGGTGTTTGATATTCGCGGAATTTCTGGTCCCACATGCGTTTACGAATGCTCGACACGACGTCCGAACGCAGCATCATGTTGTTCTGCATCTTCTCGCGGCGCAGATCCAGATATCGATAGCGCAGGCGCGTTTCTTCTGGATATTCTTGGTCACCAAAGACCATCAATGGCAACTCAGCCGCGTCACCAAGAACTTCAACGTCACGCACATAGACTTCGATCTCGCCCGTTGGAATTTTGGCATTAACAAGCTCTGGATCGCGCGCTTTGACGTTGCCGTCGATGCGGATACACCATTCAGCACGCACCTTTTCCATGTCGGAAAAGACCGGGCTGTCCGGGTCGCACAAGACTTGCGTCATGCCATAATGATCGCGCAAATCAATGAAAAGGACACCACCGTGATCTCGTACGCGGTGAACCCAACCGGACAGACGCACGGTCTCTCCGACATTGGCGGAATTCAGTTCAGCGCAAGTCTGGCTGCGATATGCATGCATGGCGACGTCCTTTAAAGCGTGTCACGGGTCAAGCAGCGATACATCCCCCTGCGCGCCAGAAGTCAAGTCTGTGTAGATGTGTTTTGCAGCGAAGTGTGGGTTTGGTGGTCATAGGCAAAACAAAAAATGCGCCCAAATGATCCAAGACCACGGGCGCATTCCATAAGAATTAGCTATCTAGACTAGGCTGTTTTGCGACGACGCCATGCGCCAAAAACAGCCAACCCGGCAAGCATTGTGACCATGCTGCTTGGCAATGGAACTGCTGCAATCGCAGGGCTAATGACAACGTCGTCAACACCAAAGACTTGCGAAACAGGCACATTCGGATCTGTTGTCGTGTCTTCACTTGCAAACACCAACGATTCAATTGGTGTTTCAGAAATGACGCCAAAAAACTCAGAGGCCGCTGCGGCAGCAGTCCCTGTTGCGGCAACAGCACTAACACCAGCAGCGCCCAACGCGCCCCCACCCAGTGCACCAAGCGCAACGCCACCCGAAGAGAAGGTCGCAGGGCTTGCAAACGCAGTTTGAATGCCAGTTGCGGAACCCTCATCGCTTGGTTCGACCAAAGCATCAAAGATCGTCAACGGAGCATTGGACAAAGCAGCGCCAGTTGCACCCAGCGGCGTCACGGTCAGTCCGCCACCGCCACCTTCGTCAGTGAACGCGCCGCCGAAAGCAAACACTGGCGTATTCAGATCAAACTGAACAGTGCCTGATCCGAACGAACCCGCTGTCACCTGGCCAATGAATTCTACGTCCAAAGGATTAAAGCTAACGTTCCGGAAAAGGGGCTGCTCGGCAAACGGATCATCAGCTACCGATTGTCCGCGAACGCTTTCTACCGAGAAGAATTGAAGATCGACGGGGTTGCTAAGCGAAACAACTTCCGGATCAATCTGATTGAATGTCTCTGTCTCAATACGATCAAGAGCTTCGATAAAAGCAGTCTCGTCCGTGAACACTGTAACAGCACTCACGACGGAAACGCCGAAAAGAAGAGAG
>CALHST010000276.1 GCA_938038825.1 uncultured Paracoccaceae bacterium
CTAGGCATGATGATGTCCTTTGGCAATGCGTCCGGGCCGGTACCGCCGATGAATATCGGGGTTCTAGGGCAAAAGGGATCCTTGAAAGTCACACGCCCTGTTTTGTTTACGCACACAAGCGATCCCCAGATCTGTCGTGCAATGGCGCAGCGGGTGTTTGACAAAGTGGCCAACGGCGCAGTTGCAATCAAGATTGATCAGCGTTTTGCTTTGGATGATATCGCTGAGGCGCACCGTGCTTTGGAAGCGCGCCAAACCACAGGGTCTACGGTGATTACGCTGTAGCCTTTGATCAGCGGATTGGCGTGAACAGCGCATCTTTCATGCGGCAATCACGCACCACGTCTTGGCCGCACGGCACTGGGTCCAAGGTTTTGGACAGGCAAATGCGGGCTTCTTGGATATGGCCGGATTTGCAGGTGATGGTCACGCCGTCAGGTTCAAAATCCGGGTTATCCTTTAAAAAGGCTTCTTCCACGACGGCGGCGGGCAGTTTGACGGATTTGTTGAGCTTGCGGAATACGTCAGGGCGGTTTACGCGGCCGTAAGCTTCGCGGGATAAAGTGTAGTAGTCCCGCGCAGACAGGCCCGTACACGTGCCGTGCTTTTTCCATTGATGCCATGCAAGGCCAGATGTGCCCATGATATCCGCCATGTCAGAGGTCATCGAACGCGAAGGAGGGCGTTTGGCCGTTGGGCAAAATGCGGGCCAACCTTTGTGATATTGTGGCCAAAGACCGTGCATGATCCAGCCGTGATCATGGCGTGCCTCACATTGGGGCGAGTTTTTGGAATCCCCTTCAAGTGCGCACCAATTGGGTGACCAGCTAAGGGCCAGAACGTAGTAGTCGAATTCTCCTGACTTTTCGCCGTCCGCCAGAGCGAAACTTGCGGTCATAAGCCAAATCAGAATGCTGCGCATATCACTCTTTCCAAATGGGTCGCCGCTGACTATATACAGCTTAAGTTCCCCGACAATGGAAACTCGTCCTGCTCAAACCCAGGACAGCCAATTTCTGGCGCCGGGCAAGATATGTCTGAAGGAGACAGCACGATGGCAAAACCGTTGATGGCCAAAGCAACCGCCGTTTGGCTGGTGGACAATACGACGATCAGCTTCAAGCAGATCGCAGATTTCGTTGGATTGCATGAGTTGGAAGTGCAGGGCATCGCTGATGGCGACGTGGCCACGGGTGTCAAAGGGTTTGACCCGATTGCGAACAACCAACTGACCCAAGACGAGATCGACGCCGCGGAAAAGAGCCCCGCGCATGCGTTGAAACTGAAATTCAATGCATCTGCCGTGGGTGAAGAAAAGCGCCGCGGGCCTCGGTATACGCCTTTGTCCAAGCGTCAAGATCGCCCCGCAGCAATCTATTGGTTGGTCAAATTCCATCCGGAGCTTAGCGATGGTCAGATTTCCAAACTTGTCGGGACGACGAAGCCGACGATCCAATCCATCCGTGAGCGCACACATTGGAACATTTCCAACATCCAACCTGTCGATCCTGTGGCACTTGGCTTGACCAAGCAGTCCGAATTGGACGCCGCTGTGCAAAAAGCCGCTGCGAAGAAAGCGGCCAACGGCGAAGTAATGAATGATGACGAACGGCGCAAACTGGTCAGCACCGTTCAAAGTCTGGAAATGGATTCAGAGCCCAAGATCCCGACAGCGATTGAAGGGTTGGAAGCCTTTAAGCTGATGGATGACGACGATGACGAGGAAGAGGACAACCTTGTTGATGCGGATGCCGATAGCTTCTTTAACCTGCCATCAGGTGGCGGCGACGGAGAAGAGCAGCCATAAAGCGCATAAACGCGTTTTCTTGAACCGGGTACCGACACCGTATCCGGTTTTTTTAATCCTAATTGGTTTTGTACCCGGCCAGACAACGTTCTAAGTTTTGTATTGATCTTTCAGTGGCGTAACATTTCGTGCCGCACCCAAAAAATGTCTTGCCTGTTGTTGAAATTTTCGTTCAATTGACCTGCGGTCACACGCAATCTTATGTCTTGATGAAGAACACTCACCCCGGGGCGTGGTGGTCCTGATGTAGGTGAGGGGGCGTAGTCTACTTTGGGAGGAGGAGACTACGCCCTTTTTATGTCTGTTCGTGATGTCAGATGGATTTGCGTGCGCGCAGTGCTGCGGAAATTGTACCATCGTCCAGGTAATCAAGCTCGCCACCAATGGGCACACCCTGTGCGAGAGATGTCAGTTTGACCTGACCATCTAGCATATCTGCGATGTAGTGGGCAGTGGTTTGACCATCGATTGTGGCGTTTAACGCAAGAATGACTTCCGTGACATTTTCAGACAGGATCCGATCGGGAATTCGGGGAATGCGCAGTTCCTCTGGTCCAACGGCATCCAAGGCTGACAGGGTGCCGCCCAACACATGATAACGTCCTTGGAATACGCCAGACCGCTCCATTGCCCACAGGTCAGCCACATCTTCCACGATGCACAGCTCGCCATTGGCGCGTTTGTTAGAGGTGCAAATATCGCAGACGTCTTGCGTGCCAATATTCCCGCAGTTCAGGCATTCTTGCGCTGTGGCGGCGACGGTTTGCATAAGGTCAGCCAAAGGTGTCAGCTGCAAAGACCGCTTGCGGATCAAATGCAGCACAGCACGGCGCGCCGACCGGGGACCAAGCCCTGGCAATTTCGCCATCATGTCGATCAGCGCATCAATATCTTTGGTACTGCTCATGGGCGTTATGAGGCCGCGTTTAGGGGTTTATAGATACTGTATGGCAGATAGACCGAATGGCAAGGCTGTCGCGACTAGCCACGTGTGAACAGAGAAATTTGATTGCCAGCAGAACACGACTGCAAGGCGGCAACCATGGCGCGATACGATACGTGACGATCCATCAACCGACAGCAAAACCATGTTCGCGCAAACAAGCGGCGCAAGGTGCAAGACCTGTGGCAGTTGGTAATCTTAGAACGGCAGCTTCATATCTTTGGGCAGACCCATTGCTTCGGTCAGTGTGCCCATTTCTTCTTGGGCCTTTTCGGCGGCTTTGGCTTGGGCATCTTTGATCGCGGCAAGGATCAGATCTTCGACCACTTCTTTGTCGTCGCCATTGAAGATGGATGGATCGATGTCCAGTGCTTTCAGCTCACCTTTGGCTGTGGCGGTCGCCTTGACCAGACCAGCACCACTTTCGCCGACAACAGTGACATTGTGCAGATCGTCCTGCATTTGCGCCATCTTGGTCTGCATTTCCTGCGCTTTTTTCATCATTCCGGCCATATCGCCGAGGTTGCCAAGACCTTTGAACATTAGGTGTCTCCGTCAGAGGGCGCCTTGATTGGCGCGGTATATAATACAGTCCCGATACATATTGCAGCCACAAGTGCAATGAACAAGGCTGGCGATCCAACGCAGCCTTCTGCGTGTGCGGGCACACGCAAACCAGTTGGATCTGCCATGGTTATCAGCGTCACAAAGCCAGACCAGAATACGACTGTCACAAGACCGCTCCACTGGCTGCGAAAGCGCAGTGAAATCAGGGTCAAAGCAAGCAACACAAGGCTGATTGGGGACAAGAACAACGATATCATCTCTTGAAACGCAGTCACCTGCGTGCCGTCCCAGCCGGGCGCGACCTTGTCACAGACCTCTGCAAAGGCACGTGTTGGCGAAGCAAACAAAATGAGGGGGATCAATCTTCTTCGAACGGGTCCCATTCATCTTCCACTTCGTCAAGACCGTCTATTTGGGCTTCCGTCGCTAAGTCTTCAAGCGAGCGGATGGCGGTGATTTTCGCCTTGGGGAACTTGGCGAGAACTTCTGCAACCAAGGGGTGCGCCGTCGCTTCAGCCTTGATCGCAAGATCTTTGGCGTCACGGGCTTCTGCAATTGTTTCTGCCGTGCAGCCGTTGACTAAAGTGACGGCCCACCGATTGCCAGTAAAGACCTGCAATCGCTGGGCCAGTTTTTGGGCAAGGTCTGAAGGTGCGCTGTCTGACGGTGTAAATTCGATGCGCCCGGGTTGATACGCGGCCAAGCGCACGCCTGTCTCCACATCAACCAACAGTTTCACATCGCGGTTGGTGCGGATCATTTCGACCACGTGATGGAACGTTGGATACCGTGCCAACGCTTCGGATGGATCCTGAGCCAAAGCCGCAACAGGTCCGGAATTTGGCGCATGGTGTGCAGTATGGCCGGGCGTGTGGCTTTGTGTCTGGCCAGATGTCGGGCCACTGATCACATGACCACCAGAAGGTGGCGGTGGCGGCGTTTGGCCTTGCAACTTTTTCACAAGCTCCGCGGGGGTGGGCAAGTCCGCAACATGGGTCAGTCGGATCACGGCCATCTCGGCGGCCATCATGGCATTGGGCGCTGCTGCGATTTCTTCCAGCGCTTTTAACAGCATTTGCCACATCCGCGTCAGGACCCGCATTGGCAAGGTTTCGGCCATGGCCAATCCGCGTGCCCGTTCATCAGGAGAGACTGTTGGATCTTCCGCTGCTTCCGGCGTGATTTTCACAACGGATACCCAATGGGTGATCTCCGCCAGATCACGCAACACGGCCAATGGGTCGGCCCCATCCGCATATTGCCCAGACAGTTCCTGTAACGCGCCCGCGGCATCACCGCGCAAAATCATGTCGATCAGGTCCAAAACGCGACCCCGATCAGCAAGGCCCAACATGGCGCGCACTTGATCAGCGGTGGTTTCCCCAGCCCCATGCGAAATCGCTTGATCTAAAAGCGATGTCGCATCCCGGGCAGAACCTTCGGCGGCGCGGGTGATCAGCGCCAACGCATCATCAGCAATTTCAGCATTTTCGGACCCAGCAATTTTGCGCAGCAAGGCAATCATGACCTCGGGTTCGATCCGGCGCAGGTCAAAGCGCTGACAACGGGACAAAACGGTGACCGGGACTTTGCGGATTTCGGTTGTCGCGAATATGAATTTGACGTGGGCGGGAGGTTCTTCCAGCGTTTTTAACAGCGCGTTGAAGGCGCTGGTGGACAACATGTGCACTTCGTCGATGATATAGATCTTATAGCGCGCGGACGCGGCGCGGTAATGCACGGAATCAATGATCTCGCGGATGTCGCCCACACCTGTGCGCGATGCGGCATCCATTTCCATGACGTCAACATGACGGCCTTCCATGATCCCAACGCAATGCTCGCAGGCGCCACACGGTTCTGTTGTGGGGCCACCGGTTCCATCGGGGCCAATACAGTTCATACCTTTGGCGATAATTCGGGCCGTGGTGGTTTTCCCAGTCCCCCGAATCCCAGTCATAACAAACGCTTGCGCAATGCGATCCGCCTTGAACGCATTGCGTAACGTGCGCACCATCGCATCTTGCCCAACCAAGTCGGCAAACGTTTCTGGGCGGTACTTCCGCGCCAGCACCTTGTAACCGCTGGTATCCTCGCCGTCCTGGCTCATGCTGTGACCCCATTTGTCTGAAGACATAAACTAATGGGCAATAGGGCAGAGGTCCACGGCTGATCTTCATGTGTACAGATTGTCATGAAACGCGAAACACAGCGTTTATGATTGCGACGTGGCAACTTTGTGTCAAATGTGTGACCTATGGGGTAACTGTTTTGTTTTCATCAATTTTGTTGGGGAAAAAGTATGCTTATCTTTCTGTCTTTGATCGGTGTCGCGATTACATTTGGTATCGTTGAGCTGTTTGACGACGATGACAACAATGACAGCGACACAGCAGCGCAAGACGACGTCGCGCAAGCCAACGCCGGGCCAGATATGCTTGAATTGGCTGCGGACATGGAAGGGGCTGGAAATCTCATTGTTGACTCCGGCGTTCAGGAGGGATTCGAACAAAGTCTGACGGATCTTGTGGCGCAAGGTGATGTGACGCAAGCTGAGGCTGATCAGGTTTTGGCCAGTGCGCAGATTGCAACAAGCCCATTTAGCGTCGAAACCGGGGACGGCGACGACGTCGTTTTTGCCGGGGCAGGTGCCGATGAAATTGAGACTGGTCTGGGTGATGATGCCGTTTTGGGCGGCATTGGCGATGACACGATCCTGCTGGGTGCGGGCAGTGATCAATACGGCGTTGATCCTAATGATCCCGAAGCTGTTCAAGACGCGCAGGGGATCTATGGTTCTGTATCCGCAGCAGAACGCGGCAATGATTCTGTGACCGGGAACCGGGGCGATGATAGCCTGTTTGATGGGTTTGGATCCAATACGCTGGACGGTGGCAACGGAAACGACATCATCAATTCTGTGGATCAAGGTGATTTGTCTGTCGACACTGTTATCGGCGGTTTGGGCAATGACACCCTAACAGTGGATCAAGGTGACGATGTGACGACGGGTACAGGGCGCGATGAGGTAATTGTGGACCTTGTGTTCTCTGACGTAGGTGCAGACTTTTTGCCGACCATCATTCAGGATTTTGACCCAGCGCTTGATACATTCGCTCTTGATATCTCAGGGGATACCGACATGGCGGCCGCGATCACTGTGACTCCGCTTGCGGATGGGGCGGGAAGCTCGGTTCTGGTGAATGGCACTGTGGTGGCGCGTCTGGTCGGGGAAACGGCGATTGGTTTGACCGCGCAGGATCTGATGCTGGATACGCAACCGGCCATGTAAATCACGATTTCAATTATGCAGCCAAGGCCTGCGCTGTGCGTTTCCCATGTGATACGTCGGCGCAGGCTTTTTGCGTTTTTTCAGCAAGCTCAGCATACAACAGGCAGGGAAGGATTTTCGGAGACATGAGGTGAGAGGCTGACAACGACCCAAACGGGACTCGTTACGGCTGCTTCCTTCCGGATCTGACCGGGTTGGCGAGGCGTTCGCCCGCGCCAACCTCTCGACGGGTGACATAAGCGATCTTCTTGCCCAGTGCAAGATCAGAGGGTGATTGGAATCCCCACAAAACCATCGTTTTGCAGTTGTGGCGGGCCTGGTGACAGGTGCGCAATGTCACTGAGGTAGCTCAAAGCGCCGGGACCCGTGCGCAGGATGCATTGCACACCCTTCGCTGAGTCGGAAAATCTCCACGGAGACGGGAAATCTTGCGTCGCGCCGTGACCAATATAGTCGCGCAATGCGTCGGAGGCTGACAATTTTGGGCGCAATACCGGGCGATCCGGGTGCAGGTTGGGGAAATCCCCTCCTCCGCAGGCGCGATAGCTATTCACCGCCACAAGAAAACGATCGGTGTCTCGGATGGGTTGTCCGTTGCAGGCTACGTCGGAAATGCGTCCCCCCCCGCTGACGCCACTCGGTGCTTTGGTGGGGTCAATAGTATATGTCAGACCAAACAGTGTGTCGAAGTTGAACGCAGGAAAGGAGGGATCAATCAGCGTGTTGGTTTCGTCTTTGCCTACTTGGATAAAACTCGAGGCGGCGCATTCCAGCCATTGCAGAACTTCGGCCCCGGACACGTCCACGGCCCAGACAAAATTCGTGAACACCTGTAAGTCCGCAAGATTGCGTTCCCGGACAGGGCCAGGCGCAATATCGCTGTAATTCCATGGACCACCGCGCCCCCCGGCACGGGGCGGTGCGACCGCAGACAACAACGGCAAATCGGCATAGGGTGTGTTTTGTCGTGCAACATCAATGGCTTTGAATTGCGCGCCAGCACATAAGGCAAGCATGTTCGATGGGGCCGCTTGCGCAAAGTAACTTGTTAAGGCCGTCTTGCTCTCGCCAATTTGCGTATCCAACGCTTGACAAGTCGCGATATGGGCTGGCCACAGGGGCGCAATCGCCTCGGCACAAATCGGGCCATTGGTACGCGCCGGAACAATGCACGCGCTGGCAGTGTCGACGTGCCATGTGCGATCCGAGCTTTGCAACAGATCCATGTCAAGACACCCCAGAAGCGCGCCACCAAAGCCGGGCATGACTGTCGGAACACCATGCAATGTGCCTTGTCGAATGTCGGCGCCGGGGAGATTTGCCAGATCTTCGCTTGGAAATTCGTGATGGGTATGACCGCCGATTAGTGCGTCTATCGCCCCGTCCTTAGCGATTGCGCACAAGGCGTTTTCGCGCAGATCATCTCCCAAACCCGTATGGGCAAGTGCCACCACCAAATCGGCACCGGCGGCGCGCGCAGCGGCTGCTTCGATCCGAACCGTGTCGAGCATATCATCAATTCGAATGGCTCCGCCAAGTGTGGCAAAGGTCCATTCCAAGGTTTTGGGTGGTAGTACAGAAATGATCCCAACCGACATGCCCCCGCAAGGAAGAATGACGTGTTTCTTGGGCCAAGGTTTAGTTCCTTCAAGGATCAAATTTGACGATACAACGGGGATGGAAATTGTGTGCACAAACGCGTCCAGATGCGCCATCCCATAGTCAAAATCGTGATTGCCAAGTCCCAATGCATCATAGCCAAGGTGCGACAGTAATCGTGCGAACGCTGTCAGGGCATAGGGGTTTTCGGCCACGTGATCTGCCAATGGCGTACCCTGCAACAAATCCCCATTGTCGAACAAAAGAACATGCCGTGGTTCCGGACCGCTTTCAGCCGAGTGGCGCAGACTGGAAATTGTATCTGCCAGCGCGCTAAGACCCACCCCCGGCGCAGGTGTGTTTGCATAATAGTTAAAGGCCATCATATGCATGTGGACATCGCTGGTTGCGAGAATCCGAAGGCGTTCCGTCTTTGGCGTCATAGGGGCCGGTTTATTGCTGAAAAGATCAGGATATTTCCCGTTTAGGGCGTTAGATGTTTAACATGTTCAACTATAGCATGTCTTTCGAGAATTGGCACCTGCTTGCGTCATCTTTTGCGACATGCGACCTCTCGCGGGGCCAACGCGGAGATACATCATGAAACATGCAGAAACAGTTACTTTCGGGGGATCCGGCTTGGATCGCGCAGCCGAGATGCGTGCAAAGCCCGATGCTTTGGCCAAATTTGCTGCAGATCCGGCGGCGCGTGCCGTCATTTTCTGGCGTGGCAAAACGCTGATCAACCGGGACCGACCCGCAACTGTTTTGCGCGTTCCCATGGATCACCCGATAGTTAAAGAATCCGGCGAAGCCCCGATTTTCTTGGGCTGTGAAGATGGTGCGGCGCTGTTTGCCTTTGCCATTGATGCGTGGGAGCCGGAAGGGCAGGACCTTAGCCAGATTACCCAGTTTCTGGATCCGTCGCAGCAGTGTTTCCCTGGTATGGCCGCGTCGGAAGTCTTTGCTGAGTTGCGTCAGATCATGACGTGGTTGTCTCCACGGGATGCCGAATTGGCGGCGACTGCGCGCGCTTTGTTCATGTGGCATGAAAGCCATCAGTTTTGTGCAAATTGCGGACAGAAATCCGTACCTTCAATGGCTGGGTGGCAACGGGATTGTGCGGCCTGCGGGCGCCATCATTTTCCCCGAACTGATCCCGTTGTGATTATGTTGATCACGCACGGAAATTCTGTGTTGCTGGGACGCTCTCCGGGGTGGCCCGAGGGGATGTATTCCCTGCTTGCGGGTTTTGTCGAACCGGGGGAGACATTAGAGGCTGCTGTGCGCCGCGAAGTCTTTGAAGAAGCAGGCATTCGTGTGGGTGATGTGTCGTATCTTGCCAGCCAACCATGGCCTTTTCCTGCGTCCTTGATGTTCGGTTGCGCGGGGGTGGCATTGGACAAAGAGATCACGATTGACCCAGTGGAAATCGAAGATGCAAAATGGGCCACACGTGAGGAGATCATGCAAGCAATGGCAGGCGAACTTCCGGGGATGTTACCTGCCAGAAAAGGTGCAATTGCGCATTTTCTTCTAGAAAATTGGGTTGCAGACACGCTGGATTAAGGCAAGACTCGCGGAAAACGAGCATACGGGCGGCACACCCATGAAATTTTCAACAAAAGAAGACATTGATGCGTCGGTTGATACCGTCTTCGCAATGGCTACGGATTTCGAAACATTTGAACGTTCCGCGATGCGTCGTGGCGCAGATGTTAGACGGACGGACACGCTTGCAGCGCCGGGCGTGGGCATGGAATGGGACACGTCATTCAGCATGCGAGGCCGCCGCCGCAACGTCGAAGTGAAACTGACGGAATACAATCCGAATCGCGGTATTTGTGCGGCTGCAACGTCGCCCGGTCTTTTGGGACGATTCGACATGGAGCTGATTGCGCTGTCAAAAACGCGTACGCGCATGGTGATCGACTTTGAGATCAAACCACAGAATTTGTCTGCGCGTTTGTTTGTTCAATCGTTGCGGCTGGCCAAGGCGAACCTGTCGAAACGCTTTAAAATGCGCGTGGCAGAATATGCCAGAATGATGGAAACCAAGGCGAAACGAGACGCTTAAGTCGTTTCGTGTCGCCCAGGGTCCGACGGATACACGCCCAGGATTTCGATTTTGTTGGTAAAGTAATCCAACTCTTCCAATGCGCGGGCCACGCCCGGATCATCAGGGTGGCCTTCAATGTCCGCATAAAACTGCGTGGCCGTGAAGGCGCCGCCAACCATATAGCTTTCCAGCTTGGTCATGTTCACACCATTGGTCGCAAATCCACCCATGGCTTTGTACAAAGCAGCAGGGATGTTACGCACCTGAAAAATAAACGTGGTCAGCATGTTATCCGCGCGACGGGTCATATCCGCTTTGGGTGCCATAACCAGAAAGCGAGTTGTATTGTGCCCATGGTCTTCGATGTCGCGGGCCAAAACGTTCAACCCATGGATCTCGGCGGCGATTTCGCTGGCCAGCGCACCGATTCCCATAGTCTTGTTCGCCGCGATCTCTGCGGCAGCACCGGCGCTGTCTGCTGCAGCTTCTGATGTGATGTTCTGTGTGTCTAAAAATTTTCGAGCCTGGGGCAAAAGCACCAGATGAGCCCGGACATGTTTGATGTCTGCCAAGTTTTGACCGGGCATCGCCATCAATGAAATACGCACGCGCACAAAGGCCTCGCCCACAATGTGCAACCCACTTTGGGGTAACAGGCGGTGAATGTCCGCGACACGCCCATATGTGGTATTTTCCACAGGAACCATAGCTTTAGCAGCCCGACCAGAGGTCACAGCTTCGATCGTGTCTTCAAAGGTGCGGCAAGGCAGGGGTTCCATATCCGGAACAGCCTTGCGGCATGCTTCGTGACCATAGGCGCCCAACTCTCCCTGAAAGGCAATCAAATCAGCCATGGTGTGTCCTTCTTTCCGCAAACCCAAGGCAGGGCGTTTAGTCGCGCCTCCTACACCTTGCCAGCGACCAAGGGAAGCCGTACTAAGCGCGCAAACACGGGAACAAACATAGGTAATTAGGCGTACCATGGACACGATGACGATGACCAAGCTGGCCGGCGGTTTCTGCGGCGCGTTTTTGATCTTTTTGCTTGGCAAATGGGCTGCGGAAGAAATCTACCATGTTGGCGGCCACGGCGATCATGCGCAGGCATATGTAATCGACACTGGCGTTGAAGAAGACGCTGGCGCTGAGGAAGAAGTCAGTTTTGAAGAGGTTTTGGCCTCGGCTGATGTTGCTAAGGGCGCCAAGGTCTTCAAGAAATGCACAGCCTGCCACAAGATCGAAGATGGCGCGAACGGAACTGGCCCGTATCTGTACGGCGTTGTGGGGCGTGACATTGCAGAAGAAGCCACTGGATTTGGCTATTCTGCTGCGATGGGCGGAACCGAAGGCGACTGGACTGCGGACAACCTGAACGCGTTTCTTGAAAAGCCAAAAGACTGGATCGATGGGACATCGATGGGCTTTTCAGGTTTGAAAAAGATCGAAGACCGCGCAAACGTGATCGCATATCTCGACAGTCTCGACGATTAAGTTACAGCTAAAAACTGCTTAAATGGCCGCGCGGTGCGAACCGTGCGGCCTTTTTGCTGCAATTTCACGTGTGTTCACATATTCTCAACTTGAATGTTGGCGAATGCACACTTTACCTTAAATAATTCGAAAGACGAAACGACCAGAAGGATCAGCCCATGCATCGCGATAGACCCCGTGCGGACGTTACAGCAAAAGTAGACACTGGATTGGGTGCGATAAAAATTGGGATCCTTGGACTGACCATGTTGGGTTTGGCGGCTACACAAGTCCGCAGTGAAGAGATCATCACCTCGCATGGCTATTCGTTTTACGGCGATTTGAAATACCCGGCTGACTACACACATTTTGACTATGTGAACCCGGATGCGCCCAAAGGGGGCGAGATCAGCTTTGCCGCGTCGGGCACATTTGATTCCATGAA
This sequence comes from uncultured Paracoccaceae bacterium, assembly GCA_938038825.1. Lineage (GTDB taxonomy): Bacteria > Pseudomonadota > Alphaproteobacteria > Rhodobacterales > Rhodobacteraceae > Aliishimia. Next base: position 12,183 of record CALHST010000276.1, read on the forward strand.
TCCCTATTCGCGCAAAGGGCGCGCTGGGCGGTTAAGTTGGATGATGTATGAAAGCCTGTTGGGGGAAATTCCGACAACGGGTGGGGCTGCTGCCGCCGACACATACGGCGAAGGTTACTGTCTGTTGTGCACGCATTTGGAATACCCAAAAGACAAATCTTGGGTGACTTTCCATATGCGCACAGATGCGAAGTTTTCGACGGGTGATCCGGTGACCGCACATGATGTGCTGTTCTCTCATAACTTACTTTTGGATCAAGGCCTTGCGTCCTATGCTGCTGCGGTCAGAAAACGCATTCCTAAGGCCGAAGTGCTGGATGATTACACAATCAAGTTTTACTTCACGGATGGTATTTCCCGGCGCAGTTTGATCGATCAAGTGGGCGGAGTGCCGGTGTGGTCCAAGAAATGGTATGAAGAGACTGGCGCCCGTCTGGACGAGGGCCGATTAGAGGCGTCCCCCGGTTCTGGCCCGTATGTGATCGATACGTTCGAAGTGAACCGGCGCATCGTCTACAAACGCAATCCTGAATACTGGGCAAAGGATCTGCCGATCAATGTGGGACGCCACAACTTTGATTCGATCCGTGTTGAGTATTTTGGTGACGACACAGCGTCCTTCGAGGGCTTTAAATCCGGGGCCTATACGTTCCGTGCAGAAGGCGATTCTGCGAAATGGGCCAAGGCGTATGATTTCCCCAAAGTGCAAAGTGGCGACGTAAAGAAAGTGGCGCTTCCCAGCGGCACGCCGCCAACACCGACGGGAATCGTGTTCAACTTACAGCGCGAAGATCTGCAAGATCGCGATGTACGGCAAGCCTTGGCGTTGGCGTATAACTTCGAATGGACGAACGAGAGCCTGCAATATGGTCTGTTCAGCCAGCGCGCATCTTTTACGCAAGGCTCCCCATTGGAAGCGACCGACCTGCCAACAGGTGACGAATTGGCGTTTTTGCAGTCATTGGGTGATTTGGTTCCAGCTGAGATGCTTAGCGAACCTGTAAACGTGCCACATGTGTCAAAGCCAGAGCGTCTTCTGGATCGCCGCAATTTACGCAAAGCCATGAAATTGTTGGATGATGCGGGTTGGGCTGTTGGTAGTGACGGCAAACGATCCAAAAACGGCAAGCCATTGAAGCTGACGTTCTTATTCAATTCGTCGTCCTCACCGACACTCAGTTCGGTAATGGAAAACTATGTGTCCAATGTGCAAGCGATGGGGATCGAGATTGCTTTGGAAAAAGTGGACTCGGCCCAATACACATCGCGCGAACGCAGCAAAGATTATGACCTGATCTTCGACAGCTATGCGTCCTTCTTGGGCACAGGCACGGGCCTGCATCAGCGTTACGGTTCTGAAGACGCGATTGTGTCGCTGTTTAACCCGGCCTCTTTGCAGTCCGAACTGGTCGACACAATCATTGATGCCTCGCTGCAGGCGCAGTCCACTGCAGAAGAGCAATCCACTTTGCGCGCACTTGATCGTGCGCTGCGGTATGAATTCTTTATGATCCCAGTTTGGTACAATCCCGACACGTGGGTCGCATTTTATGACCAATACGAATACCCGGACCCACTGCCAGATTACGCATTGGGGCACTTGGATTTCTGGTGGTACAATGCCGAAGGGCACGATGCCCTGATTTCCTCCGGCGCGTTGCGGTAACCGGACCCAATGGGCGCATACATCCTCAGACGGCTTTTGCTGATCATCCCTACGTTGATTGGTATTATGCTTGTGAACTTTGCCTTGGCGCAGTTTGTGCCCGGGGGACCTGTTGAACAGGCAATCGCCCGCGCCCAAGGGCAAGGGGATGTGTTCGGTGGCTTCGCGGGGGGGGCCAATGACGCGGGCTTGGATGTAAACGAAGGCAACGACCAGTATGTCGGTGCGCGTGGTTTGCCGCCGGAATTTATCGAACAGCTGGAAAAAGAGTTTGGGTTCGACAAGCCGCCAGTGCAGCGGTTCCTGAATATGATGTGGAATTACATGCGCTTTGACTTCGGCGACAGTTATTTCCAATCGCAAAAAGTCGTGGATCTGGTGATCGACAAGCTTCCGGTCTCGATTACGTTGGGGCTGTGGTCCACGCTGATCGCCTATATCATTTCGATCCCGCTGGGTATTCGCAAAGCCACCCGCGAAGGGTCCAAGTTTGACACATGGACCAGCGGCATCATCATCGCGGCCTATGCCATTCCCGGCTTTTTGTTCGGCATTCTGCTGTTGGTCTTGCTGGCCGGTGGCAGTTATTGGCAGATTTTTCCGCTGCGGGGCCTGACAAGTGACGCCAATATCTGGGCAGAGCTGTCGTGGTGGGGCAAAGTCAAAGACTATGCATGGCACATCACATTGCCCGTCTTGGCCTCAACCGTATCGGCCTTTGCGACGCTAACTTTGCTGACCAAGAACAGCTTTTTGGACGAGATCAAAAAACAATATGTGATCACCGCCCGTGCCAAGGGCCTGTCCGAACGCGGCGTGCTGTATGGCCATGTGTTCCGCAACGCGATGCTGATTGTGATCGCGGGATTCCCTGCCGCGTTCATCAGCGTGTTCTTTGGCGCGTCGTTGATTATCGAGACGATCTTCTCGCTCGACGGGCTTGGTCGTTTGGGGTTCGAGGCTGCTGTTGCGCGCGATTATCCAATCGTATTTGGCACATTGTTTGTCTTTGGTCTCATCGGCTTGCTGGTCGGGATCATCTCAGACCTGATGTATGTGCTGGTCGATCCACGTATCGACTTTGAACGGAGGGAAGGCTGATGGCCCTATCACCCCTCAACCAGCGCCGCTGGAGCAATTTCAAAAAGAACCGCCGCGCGTTTTGGTCCCTGTGGATCTTTGGGTTTCTGTTTATAGCGTCGCTGTTCGCGGAGTTTCTGGCTTATGACAAGCCGATCCT
>CALHST010000277.1 GCA_938038825.1 uncultured Paracoccaceae bacterium
ATGGTGGTTTGGGCCTGGTTCATGAAGGTGTTGGTTCAGACACGATGATGTGCCTGTCAGGAATGATACCCAGATATACGGTCTGAATTTTTGGAGGATGTTCGACCCATGAACTCTACCGAGCGCCGCTGTCTACAGGACAAGACCAATCAACCAGCATATTGGCCGCATCGGAAAAGCATCCTGACGATGACAACAGGATAGTACGTTAGCGTAAGCAGCCGTTCATACAAAGTGCCGCGAACGGCAAAAGAGAGCCCTTAGAGACTGATGCTGCGGTGTACACGAATGTCCGTTGGGGGGCGCTGGCCTGACCCTTGTGCTCGCCAGGATTTGTTGCAAGCTTTAATAGTCGGGAACGCTGGCTAACAGTGTTCAGACAGAAAAAGAGTGCTCCCGAAAACCTGGTGCGTGTTTGATCCTAGTGCAAATGTAGTATGCGCATCTGCACTTTTTACTGTAGCTTTTGGCCATGGGCAAGAAATCACCGCCACGATCCGAGCGAGAAATTGTAAAGTCCTTGATGGAAGTCACGGATGACCCAGAAAGCTACAATGCGATGATTGATCACTGGAACAAGGTTTTCAGCTCAAGTCTGTTGCAAGGCAAAAGTGAGTTTTCGAACCTTGAAGCTGCAGCGCTTGCGTCGATCAATACTACCGATGAATGCATTCCGACGTCACAAGTTGGGCCACAAGTTGGACACCTCTTAGAGAAGTTTGACACACCAGCATATGTCGTGGAAGGCAGCGGACGCATAAAGGCGCAGAACCATGCGGCGTTCCAAACCTATGGGATAAGCGACGATGGATCACTAGACGACTTGCCGTTTGAGCTTGAGCGGGGCGAACTCCTGACAAATGTCATTCGGGCTAGTCTTAATCCTCAGCGCAATTTGCAAGACGCCGTGCTTAAGCGGGCCTGCTCAGAAGATAATGAGACCGTGACGATATCCATCGCGCCGTCCAAAATCGAGAATGGAGGTCGCGGAGTAGCATTGGTTTTCATCATCGACGCACGCTGGAAGACAAGCGCGGCGGAGCTATTCAAACGCGAGTTCGATCTTTCAAATGCGGAACAAGAATTACTAGTTGGATTCCTTGACGGTCAAACAACCCAAACGATGGCTAAAATCCGACAGAGGTCCCACACGACTATTCGAACCCAGTTTCACAGTTTGATGGGTAAAATGGGTGCGCGCACTCAAATTGAGCTACTGCGAAACGCGCTGTCCGTTTCTCAATTTGTGGACCAAATCGACGAGATATCGGAGTTGATACGCCATCCCCACCGAAAGCGGGTTAATATTATGCGGCCCGGCGGCCGCAGCGTCGAGGTGACCATTGCTGGGGATTTCAACGGTGCACCCATTATATTTCTTCAGAACGGTGTTGTGTATGCATTTGAAAGCTCGGTGGAACAGGCATTTCTAGACAGCGGCTTTTGCGTTCTTAGTCAGTGTCGACCGGGTTACGGTGACACTGATCTACCGAACAAAGATGAAGAGTATTTCGAAACCTTCGCGGCCGACCTTTTTGCGTTGCTTGACCAATTGGGACATCAAACTTGCATGCTGATGTCTTCGAACATTTCGCCGACGTTCATGTACTTTGCCTCAAAACATGTGTCGTCGCGCGTAACGGGCTTGATCCAAGTAGCGGGATGCGGGCCTATTTCTTATTTTTATGAGGTCGGTTCTTCGGTTCCTTGGGCTCAAGGCGTTATTTCTGCGGCTCAAAAACACCCCGCCTTCGCAGAGTTTATGATCAGAACAGGCGTACGCGCCTGGAAGGCGCTTGGTCAGTCGAAGTTCATGAAGTCTCAGTTCAAGAACGTACCGGTCGAGCTTGAATTCGCCTTGCGACCTGAAGCGCTAAAGGAGTCTCAGGCGGCCTTAGATGCTATGACAAAACAAGGCTTCGATATGGCTGCGAAAGACATCCGCCAAACTTTTTCGGACTTTCGATCTGAAGTCATGGCAACGGACATACCAATTCTGGCGATCCACGGCGCTGTCGATCCAGTATTTCCCATCGAAGCGATACGAATGTTTGCAAAGGACTTCGAACCGCGAATGAAGCTTATCGAATTGCCGGATGCTGGGTTCTCGGCCTTGTCGACCCATACAGATGTTATCATGAAGCACGTGACTAATTTTTATGGACAGTATGACCAAAAATTCTGTCGTTAGTCTTGTCCACTCATACATCTGTATGAATACGGAACTGTTCCACTCCCATACTCATGAATGAGGAAAATCGCCCTTTTGGTCCGATTTCATTCAGTTTGATAACTATGGGGAAACATAAATGGAACCTTCAAGAATACTATTGCTAGCCACCGCATTCACATTTCTGGGTTCTCTTGCAAACGCAGCTACACTAACTGCGACAGCATTTGCAGGAAACTGTGGGTTTGTTGACAACGGTACCGTCGATACAACGACTTCGGAACTCGATGAAACATTTCGACCGTCCAGCCCGACTGCGTTTACGCTATCTGGGGACGCACTCGCTGTTCGTGCCACAAATGGCTCATCATTTGAGCCCAATTGTTCTACAGGGTCGACATCTTATGCAACTGCTGGTGCTTTGGGGGTCGAAGGGCTTGCGACCACAAATAAGCGCGGGACCCAAGCCATCGTCAGTTCTTCAGCTCATTCGACAGCGAACAACTTGTTTCTGGTTCCAGTACAGGGTCTTTCAAGAGCAGACCTACTTGCCTTGCACGGCACAGACATCGAGATCAGTCCAAACATTCGCGTGACAGGATCGGTTAACGGTATCGGGCCAGGAGGCGTGGCGGAAATACGCGCCGACGTCCACTTGGAAGGGCAAAAGTCGAGCGGAGCCGCAACTTCCACGTCCCCAAACACATATATTGCGACAAACTCGCCCCTCGCATCACCGCCAATAGTTGGGGGATTTAGTTACGACTTTGCGCGCGATACCGTTCTTACGTTGGATCCGTCACTACCATTCTCTCTCGAGATAACTCTTTTTGGAGAGGCCAGAACAAGCAATTTTGGTGCTTCATTTGGTGAGGCAACATATGAATCCTTTAACAGTCTAAGTTTTGTGACAGGTCTGCCGGCATTTAACCTTCCCGAAGGCTACACCATTTTCTCGTCTCAGTTGAACATCTTTGACAATCGGTGGATCGATCCCCGCGTCGAAGTAGCGCCACCCTCCACCGTTCCTATTCCGGCAAGCGGACTTTTTCTTTTGTCGGTCCTTGGTGGTGTCGCAGCCCTTAAGCGTCGAACGAAACGCACTGAGCAGCCCTATGATTCTAGACCACTCGGAACCACGGGTTCCAACGTTTGAGATCTTGCCCAAGGTGGGCAACTGGTTCTATCGCTACGTTTGTCGAGGATTATGTGGAGGAAGTTCATTAAAAAGCCGTCGCCATGGAAGCCCAGATCATCGAGAAGCCAAATGACCTGCCATATGGCCGGCAGTGTCTGCTGCTACGGGATCCAGCTGGTTCAGCGGTCGATGTCAGCTCGCCGATTAGTTGAGCGTTTGAAGCGGACATTGGTGCGGGCGCAGCGAATTGACGCTCCGTCCGCAATCTGTGAGTTCGACCACTGATCCTTGCTGCACTCTGCATGAATGGTTGGTTTTGCCGCTGCGCGGCAGCACCGATTTTTACGCTGACGCAGCATTTTCCACGCTGCGAGCGCACGCAGCAGGAAAACCAACTTCACACACTGGGCTCTCTGCCGCCGTCGGGACAAGCGCAGCATGCTGCAGAGCCGGCCGTTTTGCACCGCTGAGGCCGGCCCAAACCGGCCGTTTCTGACGTTGTCGAACGCTGCAGCCCAGCTTTCTGAAAGCAGACATTGGTCTTATTGTCGGAAAGGCTATTGGGACCAGATTTGATTGATTACACTCCATCCATGGCTCATTTCTACATAGTGTCCGTCGTCAGGGTTTTTGGCACCAATGGCTGCTTAAACTAAGAGAGAGTTTGGCTCATCTTGTTGGTTTGATTATGCGGCGCGTTGTCTGTGATGCAAGCGTGGCGTTTCGGGCGTCTTTCGTTTGATCCTTTCGCGTTGTTTCAGAATGGCTTTGTCACGTCCGTAGTAGACGTCGGCGGGTGTGACGTTGTTGATGCTCTCGTGGTAGCGTTGGTGATTGTAGTGATCGACGAAGGTTTCGATCTGAGCTTC
>CALHST010000278.1 GCA_938038825.1 uncultured Paracoccaceae bacterium
GGTGCCGCACCCTCTTGCGCAAGTACAGCGTCCAACCCAATGTCCATCTTTTTGCGGATCCGTTCTGGATCCGCTTCACTCGATGGATCGTCTTCATCGACAAAAGACAAGGCGCGCGACCATTGGAATTCCGCCTCACGGAAACGGCCAACGGCCCAATACACATCCCCAAGATGATCATTCACAACAGGATCCACAGGCATCAGCTCAACGGCTTTTTCCATATGGCCCACCGCTTCGTCATAGCGCCCAAGGCGGTACAAAACCCACCCAAGACTATCAACAATAAAGCCGGAATTGGGTCGTCCCGCGACCGCTCTTTCAATCATATCCAGCGCTTCATCCAGCTTGATCTGCTTTTCAACCAACGAATAACCCAGATAATTCAAAACTTGCGGCTGTTCCGGCTCTAACACCAACGCTGCGCGGAAGTCAGCTTCGGCTTCTTCCCACAGATCCTGCCGTTCAAAGGAGATGGCACGCGCATAATGCAGGAACCATTTTCCACGCGTGGATCCGACAGGTGTTTTGGCAAGCGCCTCATCATAAGCAAGAACAGCATCGCTGAATTTCTCTTGCTGGCGAAAAATGTCGCCAAGCGTGGAATGTACGATCGGCAAGTCGCTATGGGTTGCAGACAGCGCCTTTAACACTTCCACAGCCGCATCCAGTTTGTCCAAGGCGCGAAGCGCTCCAGCGCGACCAAGTTCCGCCGCATGATAATCCACGTGATCGCGCGGCATCATGGCATAGGCGTCAATCGCCAGTTCACTTTGCCCCAGGTCGTCCAACAAGCCAGCGGCCAAAAGCAAAGCGTCCGAATGATCAGGTCGCAGCGCCAACGAAACACGCGCATAAAGCAAAGTATAATCCGGCTGCGCTTCATTGGTAAGTGCCGCTGCGATAGAGTAATACACCTCTGCCAAACCTTCTTGCGGACTGCGCACATGCGTAAATGGCACGGTATCACCAGCAGATAATTTCTCTCTCAATGCTGCAATTCCGGGATCTGTCGCTCTGCCGAACGCAGCCGTCAAGCTGGATGATGCCTCCTCATTGCGTCCCAGTTGTGACAGAATTTCAGCCCGCGCCATGGCACCACGCCGGGTCATTTGCACAACCCCTTCGCTGTCATCTGCAAAGATCGCTTCGGCGTCTTCAAAGCGTCCGCTCAGGGCTAAGGCCAAGGCCTTATGATATAAGGAAAACCCCTTCAGGCCATTTTGTTCGGACATTGCATCAAACGCAGCCAGAGCCCCATCGATGTCATCATTGCCCAAGCGCGCCCACGCGCCAACCAAACCATCCACCAACGGTCCGATACCACGGCCTTCAGAATTTGAACGTTCGACAATGTCCGCGAACTTCCCCTGACGCGCTAGGTCCGTTGTGACGGTCATCTGTGCCACTTGGCTTTGCAAGCCAAGCACGTCCATTTGTTGCGCAACCGGAACCGCGCGGGAAAACTGCCCTTGCATCAATTGCGACAGTGTCAGAGCCTCCATCAGCTCTGCATTGTCGGTTTCTTGCGCCAACGCGCGCGTATAATAACGTGCGGCAGCCGTGTAGTCGTGTCGCTCTTCGGCCTGCCGGGCAGCAAGATAAGACCCAGAAAGACTGTCTGCGATTGCGATCGGCGCAACGACGGCCGCCGCTGTGGACAGCAATAATGCGCGCATAAAATTGGTCATAGACAGTCCTTAAGAAATTCTTGTCCGCGGAAGGTAGCAGGTTCGCAAAACTGCGCAATGAAAAGGCTGTGAACGGACCGTTTCCACCTACCCTGACGCGAATTTTTAAGCAATCAACCTGCGTGCCTGTTGTTTTTCGCGAAAGCAACCCGGGCGATCAGTTTAGGCCAAGATACCATCCTCAGAAGATTAAGGACAAGCGGCACTGCTTTTAATAACCGCAAGTCCCAATGTGTTGGCTATTGACCTACCGGTGTGACGAAAAAACTTCGCAACTGGTTGAACGCCAAATGCATTCAACAACCATTAACCGACTCGCCTTAGGGTGGAAGGCGGTAGGGAGAGGGACGCGCTTTGTTAAAAAACAACGGCCAAGATTCACCCAAGCCGTTGCTTTCACGTCATAAATATCACGGCTCAACCTGCGGATCGCCCCGTGGCCACCTTTACATATTCGGGTAATTTGGCCCGTCGCCCCCTTGCGGAGTGACCCACGTGATATTTTGGCTTGGATCTTTGATGTCGCATGTTTTGCAATGCACACAGTTCTGGAAATTGATGACAAAGCGTGGATCTTGGTCCGCTTCCTCAACAATTTCGTATACCCCAGCTGGGCAATAGCGTTGCGCAGGTTCTGCATATTGCGGCAGGTTCACCTTCACCGGCGTGTCTGCATTCGTCAGGCGAAGATGCGCGGGCTGGCTTTCTTCATGATTAGTCATTGAAAAACTGACGTTGGTCAGGCGATCAAAGCTAAGAGTGCCATCTGGCTTTGGATAGTCCATTGGCGCATGTTTGCTGGCTGGCTCTGTCGATTGTGCATCGTTTTTGCCATGGCTCAAAGTTCCAAACAGGGAAAAGCCCAGCGTGTTGGTCCACATGTCAAAACCACCGCCGATCAACGATGCCAGCAGTCCACGCTTTGACCAAAGTGGTTTCACATTGCGCACTTTCTTAAGGTCCGCAGCAATCGGTCCGGAACGCACCAGCGCTTCATATCCGTTGATCAGATCGCCAGACCGGCCCTCTGCCATAGCGACAACTGCCGCCTCGGCGGCATGAATGCCGGACCACATCGCGTTGTGGTTACCCTTGATACGCGGCACGTTGACCATACCCGCAGAACACCCCAGAAGTGCACCACCCGGGAATTCCAGCTTCGGCATGGATTGCCATCCGCCTTCGGTAATTGCCCGTGCGCCGTAAGCCACACGTTTCCCGCCTTTCAGCAAGTCTGCCACCATTGGGTGATGCTTGAACCGTTGGAATTCCATGTACGGGAACAAATGCGGGTTTTTGTAGTTCAGATGCACAACAAAACCGACATAGACCTGATTGTTATCAAGATGGTAAATGAAGGATCCGCCGCCCGCGTTTCCACCCAAAGGCCAGCCCATCGTGTGCGTAACCGAACCCTCTTTGTGTTTGGCGGGATCAATTTCCCAAATCTCTTTCATCCCCAAGCCGTATTTCTGCGGCTCTGAGTCTTTGGCAAGGTCGTATTTCGCGATCACCTGCTTTGACAACGATCCCCGCACCCCTTCTGACAGGAACACGTATTTGCCGTGCAGCTCCATACCCGGCTCATAGCCGTCGCCCGGCTTACCATCCGCGCCAAGACCAAACTCGCCGGCAACAACACCTTTGACTTCACCTGCGTCACCAAACACAAGCTCGGAACAGGCCATGCCCGGGAAAATCTCGACACCAAGCTCTTCTGCCTGCTCGGCCATCCAGCGGCATACATTGCCCATCGACACAATATAGTTGCCGTGGTTGTTCATCAACGGCGGCATTGGAAAATTCGGGATCCGCAGCTGCCCTGCTTCGCCAAGCATATAAAACTTGTCATCCGTGACTGGCGTGTTCAAAGGCGCGCCCTTGTCTTTCCAATCCGGGATCAAGCTGTCCAACGCCGTTGGGTCCAAAACAGCACCGGACAAAATATGCGCCCCAACTTCGGACCCTTTTTCAAGAACCACAACGTTTAAATCTGCATCAATTTGCTTAAGCCGGATCGCGGCAGATAAGCCAGCGGGCCCTGCTCCAACGATTACGACATCATATTCCATCGCTTCGCGTTCAATCTCTGCCATCGTTGGCTCCCTTCTTGGCTTTTGCGCAGCGTCATAACACAGCCACACGCAACAATCGTTCGTATCCCGCTATCGTACAGCGCCACATATTTCAATCAGCACATAACGTCACATGCTGCGACTGCACAAATCGTGACTGTTTGTTACGCAGGAACCTGTGAACCACCCACGCAAAATTCAGCAGCAAGAATTTAGGGTAAATCGAAACAATTGTCTGAAAATACAAATAAAAATTCCCTAAAATTCTAATAAAATCCTGAATCTTAAAACTTGTTTAAAGTCTTTGCAGTCCATTAATCTTGGCTTGGGTGTGGAAGATTTTTGTAAGGTATGGGGTGACTGTCATGGATTTATCCAATTCTACACGCGCGTGCATTTGGGTGGCCGTTTCTGTATTGGCGGCGTGTGGGACACCAATTGATGCGCCAATAACTGGAACCCCTGGTCCAGACAGTCCGGGAACACAGGCAACAATCCAGGCCGCTGGCAGCAAGCAAGCCCCGTTGTCTGCAAATCTTAACGTGCGATCCCTGCAAGAGGGTTCGCTGCGTTTGCACGAAGAAATTGTAGACCCAGACCCACATCTTCCTAACCGAACAACCACAGCGCTGGTCCAATATGCCGCGGGATTGGACACAGACGCTGTTGCCGCCGTCGCTTCAGCGGGTGTGGCGCAAAGCGATTTAGGCGCGGCTGTGGTTGGTGGCACCGCGCAATACCGTGCGCGTTATAATTATGTCCTATTGAATGATGTTGCCGTGGATGGTGGCCGCATCACCGCCAATGCAATTCGCCCATCCGGGGACCAAACCATCTTCTTGGATGCTGATTTTAACACCGGGACTTTGACGGGGTCTACCTTTGATCTTGCGGTCCATGGGACTGTGTCTGGACAATCCGTTGGTGGATCTGTGATCGTCACCCCGCAGATCGGAGTAACGGCCAATGGCACGCTAAACGGTCAGATTGGCACGGATGGCGTCGCAGCCGTGTTTGTTGGAAAAGATGACACCTCTGTGGTCGCAGGTGGTCTGGTTGGCGTTCGAAACTAATCCCACGTCGACAAAGTGGGAACAGATCGCTGACAGAACTAGGTGTCGTCTGATCGCGTGACGGCATCAATCTGTGAAGACGTGTCACCCATCAGATATCGCGGACCCTTGCCACGCACTGCGGCTTTGTCCCCGGCGTTGTACAATGCGCAGACATCAAGGCTTAGACATCCGCAACCGATACACCCATCCAGCGTGTCGCGCATTTTCGTAAGTGTATCGATCCGCGCATTCAGCTCTGTTCGGAATGCAGCAGACACGCGTGCCCAATCGGCTTTGCCCGGTGCACGGGTCTTGGGCAGCTTGGCCAGTTCTGCGCCAATCTGATCCAAAGACACCCCGAACTGCCGCGCCACCATGATAAAGCTCAGTCGCCGAATATCAGCACGTTGAAAACGCCGTTGGCCGCCCCCGTTTCGCCAAGGATGAATCAGCCCTTGTGTTTCATAGTACCGGATCGCCGAAACGGCCAATCCCGTCCGATCTGCAAGAGCACCTATGCTTAACCCCCCGGAATCACGCATGTCTTATACCTTGACCTAAAGTTAGGTTTAGAAATTACATTGGACGCATCAGAAAGAAAAGGATGAATTTCATGATTGCGCATTTGGAACATGTGAACGTCACTGTAAAAGACCCTGATGCCACGGCAGATTGGATGTGTCGTCTGTTTGGGTGGCATGTCCGCTGGAGCGGGGCAGGAATGACAACAGGTCGCACAGTGCATGTGGGCACCGACACCCATTACATCGCGTTGTTCACCTATGGCGACGCGACCGAGGCCAAATCAGAAAGCTATCGGACCCTGAATGGTCTTAACCACATCGCGATCACTGTGGAAAATCTGGATGAGATGGAAAAACAGGTAAAAGCCGAAGGGTTCGAAACCGGTGAGCATTACGACTATGAACCCGGGCGCAGGTTCTATTTTCACGACCGTGATGGCATTGAATTCGAAGTGGTCAGCTATGTGTGACACAGAACACAGGCAATGATAACATCCTAAGGTTAGCTTTTTTGCAACCATTTGGGGGCGAGTCCGAACCTCGCCCCCCGAAAACCAATTGAAAGGATCGTTATGACCACGCGCATCGTTTTGTTTCTAGTGGCCTCACTGATGGTGTCAGCCTGCCTGCCAAAACCGCCCGAAGCCCCCGAACCACCACCACCTGCCCCTGTGGTCCCGGGGCCTGCGCCCGAAGACGTGCTGAACGCTCCGGTTGATGTAGAACCCGATGCGGTCGTCATCCCGTCATAAGCGGCTAAGATGCGCGCATGGTTCGAATTCCCCGTATTCAAGCGCGCATCTCCTCTTGCATTTCACCCCCCCTTTGGGTCAGGTATCGACCATTAACCCGCCCAGTGATCCCCGGGCCGATGCGAGATCTGATCCATGGAAAAATTCCCCATGACCAAACGCGGTCACACCGCGCTTGAAACTGAATTGAAAACGCTCAAAACTATTGAGCGTCCCGCGATTATCGAAGCGATTGCGACCGCCCGCGAGTTGGGCGACCTGAAAGAGAATGCCGAGTATCACTCGGCCCGTGAAAAACAGGGATTTATCGAAGGTCGTATTCAGGAAATCGAAGCGGTTCTGGGCCTTGCAGAAGTCATCGACCCCACCAAGCTGTCTGGCACCATAAAATTCGGCGCCACAGTGACTCTTGTGGACGAAGACACCGATGAAGAGAAGACTTGGCAAATTGTTGGGCAACACGAAGCCAATGTCGAAGAGGGATTGCTGAACATCAAGTCCCCCATTGCCCGCGCCCTTATCGGTAAAGAAGAAGGCGACAGTGTCGAAGTCCGCACACCCGGCGGCGGCAAGTCCTACGAAATCTTGAACATAGACTATATCTAATGGCCACACAGGCTCAGGATAAATCCGGCACGTCCCGCCCGACCCCACTTGGCATTTATGATCGCCAAAAAGCGGGCGGCATATCTGCTGTAGAAATCATTGCCATTGCACTTACAGTTGTATGGCTTGGCGGGGCAGCAATCTTTTTTCTGACGCTGCCGTCAGAACCTCTGCCCGGCGGTCTCAGTTCCTTGCGCTATGCGATGGTCATGATGGCTATCTTCTTACCAGTGGCCATGATCTGGGTTGC
>CALHST010000279.1 GCA_938038825.1 uncultured Paracoccaceae bacterium
CCGGATCTTGAAGGGCGCAAAATCAAAGTTGGCGTTACTGGGCGAACTTCCGTCGCGGGCGTTTGGGCAGGCGGTGACTGTGCCAGCGGCGGCGATGACTTGACCGTGACTGCTGTCGCGGAAGGGCGCGATGCAGCAGAAGACATTCACCGCGATTTAAGCGGGGCAGCGTGAGCTGAAGCTCACCTTACGGAGGATTTCACATGGCGGATCTGACGACTGATTTCGTGGGCATCAAAAGCCCGAACCCGTTTTGGCTGGCCTCTGCGCCGCCGACGGACAAAGAATACAACGTGCGCCGCGCATTCGAAGCGGGCTGGGGCGGTGTTGTGTGGAAAACACTTGGCTCTGAGGGGCCTCCTGTTGTGAATGTAAACGGCCCGCGATACGGTGCGATCTATGGGGCTGATCGGCGTTTGTTGGGGTTGAACAACATTGAACTGATCACCGACCGGTCGTTGGAAACCAACTTAGAAGAGATGGCGAACGTCAAAGCGGATTACCCAGACCGTGCGCTGATTGCTTCCATCATGGTGCCTTGCGAGGAAGCGGAATGGAAAGCCATCCTCCCGCGGGTGGCCGAAACAGGGGCCGACGGGATCGAGCTCAACTTCGGCTGCCCGCATGGGATGTCCGAGCGCGGTATGGGGGCTGCCGTTGGGCAGGTTCCAGAATACATCGAAATGGTGACGCGCTGGTGCAAAGAATATTACGACAAGCCTGTGATCGTGAAGCTGACGCCCAACATCTCGGATATTCGCTACCCCGCGCGCGCGGCCAAAAATGGCGGCGCAGATGCGGTGTCTTTGATCAATACTGTTTCGTCGATCACCTCGGTCAACTTGGACACAATGAGCCCAGAACCTTCGATCGACGGCAAAGGGTCACACGGTGGTTTCTGTGGCCCCGCGGTAAAGCCCATTGCCTTGAACATGGTGGCAGAAATTGCCCGTGATGTTGAAACGCATGGCTTGCCGATCAGCGGTATTGGCGGCGTCACAATATGGCGCGATGCTGCGGAATTCTTGGCGTTGGGTGCTGGCAATGTACAGGTTTGTACGGCTGCGATGACCTATGGATTCAAGATCGTCGAAGAGATGATTTCGGGCCTGAGCCAATGGATGGACGAAAAGGGTCATACCTCGGTCGAAGACATTGTTGGTCGTGCCGTGCCAAACGTAACGGATTGGCAATATTTGAACCTTAATTACATCGCCAAGGCGAGAATCGACCAAGAGGCCTGCATAAAATGCGGCCGGTGCTATGCAGCTTGCGAGGACACGTCACACCAAGCGATCTCGATGTCGGCGGATCGCGTGTTCGAGGTTATCGACGCAGAATGTGTCGCGTGTAACCTGTGTGTAAATGTATGCCCCGTTGATGGGTGCATCAGCATGGAAAAGATGGCGCCAGGTCAGACAGATCCACGGACCGGAAAGGTGGTGGAGTCTGACTATGCCAACTGGACCACACATCCGAACAACCCGACGTCTACGGCGGCGGAATAGCTAAACCAACAAATCTTTGGGCTCTTCAGGCAGCACTCTGTCCTGAGGATCCCGAATGACAGACAGCAACTCTCCCATGTCGCGACGGGATGCAAAGGCTGCCGTGATCTTGCGATCTTCCTGTGCAGTTTCCGTGGCTTCCAAAATGCTGCGTGACTGCGACTCGCCTTGATTGTTTGCGGCTAACTTGGATTGGGCGTGTTGCGCCGCGCGTTGCATATCCCGGATCGACGGGGGGCGCTGTTCCGCAGAGGTGTTGTTGTTGGTATTCGACGCCGCGTCGTTCTTTTGGGACGCGATTACTTTGTGCTGCGCAACAACTGATTGCAGCTGAAAAGCCTGCGTAGGTTGCGAGCCGCTCGACTGTGTCTGAGGCGAAATATCGGAAATCGGAGTCATCATAGGTCTCCATAGTCTTTATCAATCGTTTGCGCCGCCACCCGTTTACAGCACCTTCAGTATTCATAATGACTTGTTTACATGCCACTGTTTTTCAAAGCTTTGGTGAAAAGTGTCTTAACGCGCCGGTGTTAGCAGTTTCGTGAACAAAGTCTGCAAATATTCGTCCGCGTGTTCAGCGCCCGTTGTCGCCAATAATACATGGACCTGAGCTTCGAAATCCGCATAGTGCTGCGTTGTTGACCAGATGGAAAAAAGCAGATGGCGCGGGTCAATTTCAGCCAGTTTTCCGTGGTCGATCCATCCCTGAATAAGCGTACATTTTTCATCAAATAAAGGCTTTAGGTGGCTTTCCAGATGCGGGCCCATGCGGGGCGCACCTTGCAAAATCTCGTTTGCAAACAGCCGACTTTCACGCGGTAGATCCCGCGCCATGTCTAATTTGCGCTGAACATAGGACAACAATTCCTCAAGCGGATCACCGTCTGCGCTCATCTCGACCAGCGGATCCAGCCAGGTTTCCATCAACTGGTTCAGCAAGGTGATGTGGATCTCTTCCTTACCGCCAAAGTAGTAAAGAATGTTGGGTTTCGACAGCCCCGCGGTTTCCGCGATTTGATCCAGTGTCGCGCCACGATACCCCTGCGCCGAGAACACGTCCAACGCGGCATCCAGAATTTTCCGTCGGTTACGTTGCTGAATGCGACTCGGCTTTTTGGGGGGATCCGTTTCCATAAACTTCGAGGTCGCATGTTTTTTCGTCATTTTCCAGACCTTACCCCTGTATTCTGCTAACCTCATCTTGACAGAAACACATTCGCTCGCGAGGGTTACTTTACCAAATGGTAAAAAAACTTTGACGCACACGCAAAACCGAACTTTGGGGGGATCAAATGGCGGCTCCGGGCGAAAACCTTCGGATCAACGGCGATCGGCTGTGGGACAGTCTGATGGACATGGCCAAGATTGGGCCTGGCATCGCTGGCGGGAACAATCGGCAGACGCTGACTGACGAAGATGCTGAAGGGCGCGCGCTTTTCCAAAAATGGTGCTTGGATGCGGGCTGTACAATGGGACTTGATCAGATGGGCAACATGTTTGCCCGTCGCGAAGGAACGGATCCCGATGCGTTGCCTGTTTATGTTGGATCACATTTAGACACGCAGCCAACAGGTGGTAAATATGATGGTGTGCTTGGCGTTCTTGGAGGCCTGGAGATCATCCGCACGCTCAACGATTTGGGTATCAAAACGAAACATCCTATCGTTGTGACGAACTGGACAAACGAAGAAGGCACCCGGTATGCCCCGGCGATGCTGTCATCTGGCGTTTTTGCGGGCAAGCATACTCAGGACTGGGCTTATGATCGTGTTGACGCAGACGGCAAACGCTTTGGCGACGAACTTGATAGAATTGGGTGGCGCGGTGACGAAACGGTCGGGGACCGCAAAATGCATGCGTTCTTCGAACTGCATATCGAACAAGGGCCGATCCTTGAGGCTGAAAAGAAAGACATTGGCGTTGTGACGCATGGTCAAGGTTTGCGGTGGATCGAATGTACCATCACCGGCAAGGAAAGCCACACAGGCTCAACCCCTATGCACATGCGAAAGAACGCCGGGCGTGGTTTGGCGCTGGTGACGGAACTTGTGCACGAAATCGCCATGAGCCGACAGCCCAACGCCGTGGGTGCAATTGGACACGTGGATGTTTACCCAAACTCGCGCAACATCATTCCGGGAAAAGTTGTCTTTACCGTGGATATGCGCACGCACCTTTTGGACAAGCTGAACGGTATGGTTGATGAATTCATGGAACGCGCTCGCGATGTGTGTCAGGGGATCGGTGTTTCCTTTGATTGCCATATCGTCGGGCAATTTGATCCGCCGGCCTTTGATGAAACCTGTGTCAGTGCAATCCGGGAAGCGGCGAACCGACTTGGGTATTCGCACATGGACATCGTCAGCGGCGCGGGCCACGATGCATGCTGGATCAATGACGTTGCCCCCACGGCGATGGTCATGTGCCCCTGCGTCGATGGACTAAGCCACAATGAAGCTGAAGACATCTCTTCTGAATGGGCGACAGCAGGCACAGACGTATTGTTTCACGCAGTTGTCGAAACTGCAGAAATTGTATCGTGATCCGGTTTTAATGCCATCAAAGTTTTTCGCACAGCAACAGGAGGACAATCATGAGCCCGATCGACATCAATCGCACATTTAATCCTGGCCTCGGTATTGCTGAACGGATTGAAAGTCTTGTTCAAAGCGAAGTCGATGACTTCCGCGTGGATACGGATCAAAAACTTGCCACTCTGGACGCATTCAGGGCCGCCTGTTGCAAACCCTGTGAAGTCACCGTCAACTTTTCCGGCGGTGTGCGTCAGAAATGCTGGTCGGTCACGCGCACAGATGGGGACTACCGCGTCGTTTACTTACCACGAGAGGGCTACTTTTCCCTTTGTGTTGAAAGTGATTTCGGACCTTTGGACATCGGCGTGCACGGAAGCGCGATCGGGTGTTTTAGTTCCGTCTAAGAAGTCTAGGAGATAGCCAAATGACCACAACAGCCATCAGAAACGGAACCATCGTCACTGCGGACCTGACCTATGAAGCCGATGTGCTGATCGAGGGAGGCCAGATCATCGAAATCGGCAAGGGTCTGTCAGGCGACACGGAACTGGATGCAACAGGATGCTATGTGATGCCGGGTGGAATTGACCCGCATACGCATTTGGAAATGCCCTTTATGGGCACGTATTCGTCGGATGATTTTGAAAGTGGCACGCGTGCGGCATTGGCGGGCGGCACCACGATGGTTGTCGATTTTGCATTGCCGTCTCCCGGTCAAGGTCTGCATGACGCGTTGCAAATGTGGGATAACAAATCCACCCGTGCGAACTGCGACTATTCCTTTCACATGGCGGTGACGTGGTGGGGAGAGCAAGTCTTTAACGACATGGAAAGCGTTGTGCGGGATCGCGGGATCAATACGTTCAAGCATTTCCTTGCCTACAAAGGGGCGCTGATGGTGAATGACGACGAGCTGTTCGCGTCCTTCAACCGCTTGTCTGAACTGGGTGCCATTGCGATGGTGCACGCCGAAAACGGTGACGTGGTCGCGGAACTCACTGCGAAGCTACTGGCCGAAGGCAACAATGGCCCCGAAGGTCACGCCTATTCGCGTCCCCCGCAAGTCGAAGGCGAAGCCACCAACCGCGCCATCATGATCGCGGACATGGCAGGCGTGCCGCTGTATGTGGTGCATACGTCCTGCGAAGAGTCGCACGAAGCGATCCGTCGTGCCCGCCAAGAAGGTAAACGGGTGTGGGGGGAGCCGCTGATCCAGCACCTGACTTTGGATGAAAGCGAATATTTCAACAAAGACTGGGATCATGCTGCACGCCGGGTCATGTCGCCGCCTTTCCGGAACAAGAAGCATCAGGATTCGCTTTGGGCTGGCTTGATGAGCGGGTCTTTGAGCGTCGTCGCGACAGATCACTGTGCCTTTACGACCGAACAAAAACGCACCGGCGTGGGCGATTTTTCTAAAATCCCTAACGGCACTGGGGGGCTTGAAGACCGCCTTCCGATGCTTTGGACCCATGGCGTTGCGACTGGACGATTGACGCCAAACGAATTCGTTGCAGTGACATCGACCAATATCGCCAAGATCCTGAACTGTTATCCCAAGAAAGGCGCGGTTTTGGTCGGCGCAGATGCGGATCTGGTGGTCTGGGATCCCAAAAAAGAAAAAACAATCCAAGCGTCAAAACAGCAATCCGCCATTGATTACAACGTGTTCGAAGGCCACGCTGTCAAAGGCCTTCCGCGCTTCACTCTGACACGGGGGCAAGTGGCCGTACATGATGGTGAAATCCGCTGCGAAGAAGGCCACGGCAAGTTCGTTGCACGAGAGCCCAACGGATCGGTGAACAAAGCGCTCTCAAGCTGGAAAGAACTGACCGCCCCACGTCCCGTTGAACGGACAGGCATTCCGGCGACTGGCGTATAACAAGCAGAACTGAGACATCCGTGAGCGTAGTAACAGCCAACGGTCTAGACCTGACCTTTCAGACAAATGACGGCCCGGTTCATGCCCTCAAAGGCGTGGATCTGACGATTGAGAAGGGTGAATTTGTATCTTTCATCGGTCCGTCGGGTTGCGGCAAGACCACGTTCTTGCGTGTGATGGCAGATTTGGAACAGCCGACAGGTGGGTCGATTACTGTGAACGGAGTCTCTCCCCAAGAGGCGCGCTTGGCGCGGGCTTATGGCTATGTCTTTCAAGCTGCGGGTTTGTATCCGTGGCGCACGATTGGCGGGAATATCCGACTTCCGCTCGAAATTATGGGCTATGATAAAGCTGAACAGGCAGAGCGCGTCGCCAAGACCTTGGATCTGGTCGATTTGTCGGGCTTTGAGAAAAAGTTCCCATGGCAACTGTCCGGTGGGATGCAACAACGCGCCAGCATCGCGCGCGCATTGGCCTTTGATGCGGATATCTTGCTGATGGACGAACCTTTCGGTGCACTGGATGAGATCGTGCGTGATCACCTGAACGAACAGCTTCTGCAACTGTGGGCGCGCACCGAAAAGACGATTGCTTTTGTCACGCACTCCATCCCTGAAGCTGTTTATCTATCGACCAAGATCGTCGTGATGTCCCCCCGACCGGGCCGGATCACGGATGTCATCGAAAGCCCTTTGCCCAAAGAGCGCCCATTGGAAATTCGCGACACGCCTGAATTCCTCGCAGTTGCGCATCGGGTCCGCGAAGGACTGCGTGCGGGGCATTCTTATGACTGACCGTCCGATACCGGCGCAGGGATGGGCTTCGCCCAAATCCCTGACACCGAACCGCGTTTCGTGTGAAGGCGCGGCGACCCCCTTCATCGTTCACGGTCATCGGCTCTCCAGCCTGTACCGTGGTTCAAGAACACAACAAATTCCTTTCATTGTTCTTAAAATACTCAAAAAATGGTCTGTAACTTTGCAGGTTTTGATTGAGTATTTGGAAAACAATGAAGGTATCAGGCGCACAATATAATGCGGTCGGTGCTTCCTGTTATCACTGTGTTGGGTGCGTTAATCGCAATTTGGTTTTTGGCCGTTGGGCCGATGAATATCCGGGTGTCTTTGGACATGGCAGAGCGGAGCGGCGCGACCGTTTTGCCGGAAGGATCCGTAGAGCGGCGCAGTGTCTCTGTTTGGAAATTGATGGCGCAGAACTCGGCGCATGTGTCGGCGGGCTATGCGCTTGACCGTCCCAGGCTGCCAACACCAGTCCAAGTTGGGCAAGAACTTTGGAAAACCACCGGTGCCATGGTGATGCGGGGGCGGGCCTGGTCAAAACGGTCGCTGATTTACCATGGGTGGATCACCCTTCAAAGTACTCTTTGGGGCTTCTTCCTTGGGACCGCGATCGGCATCGCGGGTGCCGTTGCAATCGTCTATTCCCGCGTTGCTAACATGTCGCTGATGCCTTGGGCTATTATCAGTCAGACAATTCCGATTGTCGCATTGGCGCCGATGATCATTGTGGTGTCAGGGCAGCTTGGTGTGGACGGGCGCGGATTCCCAAAGGCGATCATTTCCGCCTATTTGTGCTTCTTTCCAGTGCTTGTGGGGATGGTGAAGGGGTTGCGATCTCCTCAGGCGTCCCAGCTTGATTTGCTCAAGACCTATCACGCAACAAGCTTGCAAAGCTTTTTGAAACTGCGGTTGCCGGCATCCGTACCCTATCTGTTTACATCGTTGAAAGTTGGCATCGCGGCTGCTCTGGTCGGCACGATTGTTGGTGAACTTCCTACAGGTGCAATTTCGGGATTGGGTGCCCGCATTTTGATTGGTGATCAGTTTGGAACTCCCTTGGCGATCTGGTCAGCGCTGTTCGCTGCCGCCATTCTGGCGGGGGTTCTTGTTACGCTGCTAGATCTTGTTCAAAAAACCACGTTGAAACGAATGGGGATGCAGGCATGACCGCTTTGATCCTCGCGTTGGTGTTTTGGATCGTGGCTTGGGGAGTCAATATTTGGCTGGCTGGGTCGCGATGGTCAGGCGCTTTGGCTGTGCGCATCGCGATCCCGGTGTTGTTTGGATTTACCCTTCTGGTTTTATGGGAAGGTCTTGTGCGGGCATTTGGTATCAGTCCAGTGATCTTGCCGCCCCCTTCCATGGTCGTCGAGACCTTTGCCAATTCAACCCAGATCTTGTGGGAAGACTTCCGTCAAACTGTCTTAAAAGGCGCGCTGCGGGGTTATGCGATTGGCGCAGTCGCCGCCGTTCTGTGCGCCATCGCCATTGACCGATCCGCCTTTTTGACTCGCGGTCTGCTGCCTATCGGGAACTTTGTTGCGGCCTTGCCCATCGTTGGGATTGCACCGATCTTGGTGAATTGGTTTGGGTTTGACTGGCAGTCCAAAGCGGCGGTTGTCGTGGTCATGGTCTTCTTTCCCATCCTTGTGAACACCGTGCAGGGGTTGCGTGAAACTGATATGATGCAACGCGACCTCATGCGGACCTATGCTGCGAGTTATATCCAAACTTTGGTGAAGTTGCGTTTGCCCGCTGCCATGCCCTTCATGTTCAATGGTTTGAAGATCGCGACAACACTGGCGCTGATTGGTGCTATTGTTGCTGAATATTTTGGCTCTCCCACGCGGGGAATGGGATTCCGGATTTCAACGGGGGTTGGAAGCTTGTCAATTGATTTGGTTTGGGCAGAAATTGCCGTTGCTGCATTGGTTGGCTCTGCGTTTTATGGCGGGGTTGCTTGGGTCGAAAAACGGGTGACCTTTTGGCACCCGGCCCAACGGGGATAACAAAAAACGAAACTTAACAAGGAGGACTACCATGACACTGAAAACAACACTAAGCGCTGCCGCGTTGTCGCTTTTGGCAGGCGGTGCAATGGCCGCTGATGACGTCACGTTGCAATTGAAATGGGTCACACAAGCCCAGTTTGCAGGGTATTATGTGGCTTTGGAAAAAGGCTTTTATGGCGAAGAAGACCTGAACGTCACCATTAAACCAGGCGGCCCTGACATCGCACCAACCCAAGTTCTTGCAGGTGGTGGAGCAGACGTCACTGTCGAATGGATGCCAGCGGCTTTGGCTGCGCGTGAAAAAGGGCTGCCGATGGTCAACATTGCGCAGCCATTCAAATCCTCTGGTATGATGCTGACATGCCGGAAGGATGCGGGTGTGGCGTCAACGGATGATTTCGCGGGCAAGACGCTGGGTGTTTGGTTCTTTGGCAACGAATTTCCTTTCCTGAGCTGGATGGGGAAACTGGGAATTGCGACGGATGGATCAAAGGGTGGCGTTGAAGTGTTAAAGCAAGGCTTTAACGTGGATCCGATCCTGAATGGACAGGCGGCTTGCATTTCCACAATGACCTACAATGAATATTGGCAGGTGATTGATGGCGGCTTGGGCGCCGAAGATTTGGTGACATTTAAGTATGAAGATCAAGGCGTTGCGACGCTGGAAGATGGTCTCTACGTGCTGGAAGAGAACCTAAGCGACCCAGCCTTCGAAGACCGGATGGTGCGGTTTGTACGTGCGTCCATGAAGGGTTGGAAATATGCAGAAGCCAATCCAGAAGAGGCAGCATTAATCGTTCTGGATTTTGATGAAACGGGCGCTCAAACGGAAAATCACCAGACACGCATGATGGGTGAGATTGCGAAGCTGACTGCGGGTTCGAATGGTGCTTTGGACCCATCGGATTATGAACGGACAGTTGCGTCCTTGTTGTCAGGTGGTTCTGACCCTGTGATCTCTAAAGAACCAGAAGGCGCTTGGACACATGCCGTGACGGACAAGGCACTGCAATAATCTAG
Source organism: uncultured Paracoccaceae bacterium (assembly GCA_938038825.1). GTDB lineage: Bacteria > Pseudomonadota > Alphaproteobacteria > Rhodobacterales > Rhodobacteraceae > Aliishimia. Next base: position 9,757 of record CALHST010000279.1, read on the forward strand.
AAGACCAAAGAGGGGCGCGTCGAATGGCGTGCCCCTTTTCAAGATACGGTTTTGACGCTGCCGCCAGCCGCGTATCTGGTGATCTGAATTTTTGAATCGGATCTTTAAACAGCCCGACGCTTTTTGTTGAAAGACTGACGTTTCGATGCTTGCTCTAACTCTGCATCGCGCCAATCTTCCGGTTCATGCCATTCTGTCCAACTGTCTAATGTATTCAAAGAATTGTGGCCTTCTGGAATTGTACTTCGGGTCATCAATGCCGCTGTGATATGGACAACCGTCAAAGTCAGCGCGACCAGGAAATACGTGCCGACAGCTTGGCCAAATGACGCGCCCCAAAAGATCATGTGCGCACTTGCCGAGACAAACCCGACGGCGCTGCTGAGGACAATCGCGATGATGGCCATGGTATGCAGACTCCTTAAATTCATAAGAAGTTTGACCAAGGCCACTCGTTTGAACCACGGCAGAAATGCGGCAAAATAAGGCTCCTAAATGACAAGTTTAGGTAAGTTTTAGGGAAAAAGGTTTAACGGAGAGTTACCCCGACGTAAGTCGTTGAAAACGCTTCCTGTATTTTGCCGGTAGTGCATCTACACGCTGCGAACGGTCGGCTTTCGGCCTATGAACACTTCACGTTCAGGATGGGTCCACTCCAAGCCTAGAATGCCGCACCGCTTCACGAGACAAGATCGCAGCCACTGTCCGCCGATTGAGGCAAGGATCAGTGCGTCCATGCCCCTCTGCGGTGTGTCGCGAAATTTTCGCCATAACCGCCCGCCCGCACATTGTGCTTGCGTGCCTTTGGTTCCTGCACAGTGACATCCAGGCCTTTGTCTTTGGCATAGTCCAAAGCTGCTTTTTTGCTGTCAAAACGCAGGCGCACTTGGCTTTGGGTGTCGTCCGAAGACGTCCAGCCCATCAATGGATCTACTTCCCGCGACGAGGACGGTGCAAATTCCAAAACCCAGCCTTTTGTTTTGGCTGTGCCGGATTGCATGGCTGTCTTTGCAGGTTGATAAATCCGTGCGCGCATTGGTGTCACCTATGGGATCAAGTTCACAGCCGAATACCAAGTCTTGGCGCGCTTGCCAAGCCAGTGTCGCCGCTTAGGCTTTCAAACGTCTTAAACTTGCGAAACCGGCGAGCCCCAGAGCCAAAAAACCAGCACTTGCAGGCAAAGGCACGGGGGCCACAGACCCTGTTGTGATCAGAACAGCTTGATTGGCTTGAACCTGGTTACAGGTCAGCGATGCGCAGCGTCCGGTGCCAGTGCCAATCGCGTTGAGATCGGTGACAACGGCTGCATCGGTCAATGCCGTGCCAAAAAACAGTTGAAAGAACAGCGCGCCAGTTTGATCCGCCGCGTCCGTGGTGAAAATTGTAAACGTTGCACTGGGTGTCACATTGGCTGCTGGGGTAACTTGTGTGAACGTCGCGGCCTCGTGTGCAATGGCATTGGCCCCACCGGGTGCAAGCCCCGCTGTGCGGACGATCGTGATGTCAGAATAGGTGTTTGTTGCAGCATCAAATGTGAACCCACCCGTGGCCACCCCACCATCTTGAAGGGTCACATCTTGTAATACCCAATTTATGGGTGCTGCGGTCACGGAAAGAGTGCTGGTCAAAATAACGCTGGCACAAAGGAATAGGGGCTTCAAAAAATTTGTCATAGGACCAATCGCTTAGTAAAAGAATGGCCAAATCTTAACACGCAGATGATCGCTAAATCAATCTTGTGCTTAGTCCACCCAAGCGACCTGATCTCCGTCCACAAGGGCACGAATGTCATCTGGGACGCTCAGGCCCTCGGCCACTTTGGCGTCCAGCTCGACTTCAAGCGTCTTCACAGTGTCCAGCTGCAACACCACCTCGGGGATTCGATCAAATGGAACCACGACCACGCCGTCCCGGTCCGCCACGATCATGTCACCGGTTTCGACATTCTGGCCGCCAATCTGTACGGGCAGTCCGACCTTGCCGGGCCCTGTCGAGTAGGGGGAGCCCGGATTCAATCCGGTGCACCACGCGGGCAGGCCGACCTCTTTTATGCCTGCCAGATCACGCATCGGTCCGTCTGTTACAAAACCAGCGGCGCCGCAATTTTTCATCATGCCAGACACACGATCCCCCGCAGCGGCGCATCCCTGAAACCCTGCAAAGCCGTTGACGACAATGTCCCCCGTTTGAATAAACGCGAGGGATGCAAGCAAAGCCAGAATGTCGCTGGGGCGGTTGTCCACAGTCAGTGCAGGGCCGGCAACTTGGGTCGCGCCACCATCCACAGGGGTGATAGTCGTGCTCAAAGACCCAGCCCCAAACATGGCGTCCACCACGAAACCTGTCGGTATTCCCTGAAACGCTGCAATCTGCTCCGCACTCGGGCGGCGCGCAGGACGTTTAATTGTAAGGGTTTTTGGTTCTTCGATCATGGTAGGCTCCGCACACGTGTAGAGCCACCCTAAGCCTAGACCATCTGATCGCGCAACTCTGGCCAGCGACGGTCAGCTTCTGCAATGAAACCGGGAATGTCAGATTTCCAGGTTTCATGCACCTGATCGTTGAAGTTCAGGTAGAGTTTGCCATCCACGATGTGCCAGTTCTCTGGCTGAATAGAATACAGCAACCCTTTGGCTGCAACGGCCCACGCGCAGTAACCGCCATATTGGGGCGCATAGGCCAAGGGGTCTGCATTGAACATCTCGCGGTGTTCCATAGAGGAAAAGTGCCAATCCACCCCCGCCCAATTCACTTTGTACCGGTCGCTGCCCGCGACGGGTTTGCTTTGGGTGAAATAGGAGACAACGTCCGTGCCGCGCACGGCGACGCCTTTGACGTTGAAAATTGTGCCAGTGGCCTTATGCCAAGGAATAAAGGTGCGGGCTGCGCCATAGCCTGCAATACCGACCAGGCTTATCCCTGCGGCTCCAAGCAATACGTTCCGTCGCGACACCTTCGTCATGACCCTGACTCCTTTGTTTGCATACACAGCAAATCGCGCTTTGTGGGGCACTTAACAACCCGCCCTCTCAAAGCTGTGAGGTTCTGTGACGCTATACCGACAAAAAAGGTATATTATCTCACAATAATTCCCGTATTTTCGGGCTTTTATTGCAAAAATGTGGAATTTTTGTGTCTGATATTAAATGTCCAACAGGGTCAGTAGCCCAAATGCGGCGACCGTGGGGGCATCTTTGATCTGACTGGACAGAATCATCTGCTTTACCTCAGCATCTGTGAAAGCCTTTGTAACAAGATCCTGTTCTTCGTGATCCTTGTCGGCCGGGGCAGGGATCAGATCTGTTGCCAGAAAGATGTGAAATCCCTGATTGCAAAAACCATAGGCCTCAAAGAGATGTCCAACCTGCGAGAGGGTCTTTGCGAAAAAGCCGGTTTCCTCTTGCAACTCACCCTGTGCCACTGTTTCCGGCGGGGTTCCGGGTGTCGTTTCCCACGAGCCTTGCGGGAATTCCCAATACCGGGCACCCACCGGATAGCGGTATTGCTCAACCAGTTGAAAACGCCCATCTGCGTGTCGCGGAATAATCAGGGCAAAGTCCTCTTTATCAACGACCCCGTACACACCCTTGGATTCGTCAGGAAACTGAACACGGTCTTGGTGCACCCGCATCCACCGGTTTTCATAAACCGTCCGTCGAGAGATTTGTTGAACTTTGGACATAAGCGATGCTTCCCCAAACTGGATTGTGCCCCACAACAGGGCATCAGATGCGACATGTATGCGATAAGATTTAACAAACCCAACACCCACCAGACGCGGTTCGCGGCGGTCTGCTGACAGACTGCGTCAGCACCACCCCTTGCATCCAGCCCTCACCATGACACATTGCATTTCAAGGAGACACCCAATGCCCCATGTTCACTCTGATACGTCTGAGCCTGTCCTGACCAACGCACCCGTTGGGGATGTCCGCGAACGCTTGAAATTGGAAGGCGGCAAGCAGCTTGTCATGCATACCGAATTCCAACCTGCGGGCGATCAGCCAACAGCCATCAAGGAACTGTCCGAGGCGGTCATAGAAGGCGAACGCAATCAAGTGCTACTGGGTGCGACGGGCACCGGAAAAACCTATACCATGGCCAAAGTGATCGAAACCACGCAGCGCCCCGCGATTATCCTGGCACCGAACAAGACCTTGGCGGCGCAGCTTTATGGCGAATTCAAAGGTTTCTTCCCGGACAACGCCGTCGAATATTTCGTGTCTTTCTACGACTATTACCAACCCGAAGCCTATGTCGCACGGTCCGACACCTATATCGAGAAGGAAAGCTCGGTAAACGAGGCGATCGACCGGATGCGCCACTCGGCCACCCGCGCCTTGCTGGAACGGGACGATGTGATCATCGTGGCCTCGGTGTCGTGCCTTTACGGTATCGGGTCGGTCGAGACCTATTCGGCGATGATCTTCGATCTAAAGAAAGACGAAAGCGTCGACCAGCGCGAGATCATCCGCAAGCTGGTGGCCCTGCAATACAAACGCAACGACGCCGCCTTCCAGCGCGGCACCTT
>CALHST010000280.1 GCA_938038825.1 uncultured Paracoccaceae bacterium
CGGGTCGAGCCCGTGGCGTCTTATGCGGCCAGTCTTCGCATTTTCAGTGATTGTCGCAACTGCCGTTGCGATTCTGGGGCATCAATTGGTGCCAACAGCAATGGAGCGTCTACAGATTCGGGAAAATGAAGTCAGCCAAGATGCGACAGCGCGGTTTCTGACCGAAGGAACTTTTGTGCACCCCTCTGAAGGCGTGACGCTTTACACGCGTGAGATTGATGAAGATGGCGTTTTAAAGGACGTGTTTTTATCAGATCGTCGCAACCCAACGTCCCGCATCATTTATACCGCTGCCGATGCTTATATCGTGCGTGATGGTGCTGCGTTGTCACTGCTGATGGTCGATGGTTTGGCACAACGCTATTCTTCAAAGGACAGGCGCATTGCCACAAGTATCTTTCAGGATTTTTCTTATGATATCAGCAATATGCTGAATCGTCAGGCAGACACCTCACGTCGGATCCGCACGGTTCCAACTTGGGAAATCTTGACCCGCTGGGATGACCTCCCGAATGAGACCGAACAATCTGTTGGTTTTATCACAGAAGAACTTCATGCGCGCATCGCACAGCCATTCTTTGCAATGGCAACGGCCCTGTTTGGGTTTGCGGTGTTGATCTCTAGCGGCTTTACGCGGTTTGGCTCCTGGCGCGAAATTGTCGCCGCTTTTGCCCTTTTGTTGCTGTTGGACAGTCTGCGCGCTGCGTTATCCGATCCGATCCGAGATACCCCCGAAATGTGGCCTTTGGCCTATATTCCAACTGTGGCGGGATTCATTTTGGCCTTTGCCTTGCTTGGGTATTCCAGCCGACCCAGTCGGTTTCGTCGAAGGGTCCACGCATGATCCTGCACATCTATTTTGCACGGAAATTTCTATTCATCTGTTTTGCGATGACGCTTGTTCTGTTCGCCTTGACCACGTTGATTGATCTGATCGATCTTTTGCGCGATTTTGGCAGCATCGACGACGTCACCCTTTGGCAAGTCGTTCAACTAACGCTGTTGAAGTCACCCAAAACGATTGATCAGATCCTTCCGCTGATTTTGCTGCTGTCGACAATCGCGCTGTTCCTTAATCTGGCGCGCAGCTCCGAACTTGTGGTCACACGTGCTGCTGGCCGCTCTGCTGTTCGCGCCTTGGTCGCGCCTGTCACCGTCGCTTTATGTGTTGGCTTTATCGCTGTATCCACGCTTGGTCCCATTGTTGCGGCGTTTTCAAACAAATTCGCAATTCTTTCAGAAGATTACCGCGCAGGTGGAAGCGCCGTGTTGTCGGTTTCAAGCGAAGGCTTGTGGTTGCGTCAAGGCGGAGAGGAAGGGCAAACAGTTATCCGGGCCAGCCGTTCTAACGCAGACGCGTCCGTCTTGTTTGATGTCACGTTCTTGGCCTACAGCCCTGATGGCGGACCCATTTGGCGACTTGAAGCAAACAGCGCAGCACTCGGCGATGGAGTTTGGGTTTTACAAGACGTCAAGATTTGGCCTCTTGTCGAAGGCGGCAATCCAGAGGCCGAGTCCAGCCAGCATGAGAAGTTTGAATTACCATCCACGCTGACGTTGGAACGTATTCGGGAAAGTCTGGGTGCGTTTTCGGGCGTATCTGTTTGGGACATGCCGACATTTATCGCCCAACTTGAACAAGCGGGGTTTTCTGCGCAACGTCACAAAGTGTGGTTTCAAACAGAGCTGTCTAGACCATTGTTCCTTATGGCGATGGTTCTTGTTGGCGCGGCTTTCACCATGCGTCATACGCGATTAGGCGGCACAGGGTTTGCAGTGATTTCTGCAGTGTTACTAGGATTTGTGATGTATTTCGCGCGCAGCTTTGCAACCATACTGGGCGAAAATGACCAGCTTGCGATACCTTTGGCCGCTTGGGCTGTGCCAATAGCAGCCAATATGTTGGCCCTTGGTTTGATCTTACACGCGGAGGATGGATGAAACATCTTCTTTTCATACTGTGTTTCCTGATGGCCGCGCCTGTCTTTGCACAGGACCCCAATGCCCCAGCTATTTTGGTTGCAGATGACGTTACTATCACGCCTGATCGTGTTCTGGTCGCCACTGGAAATGTCGAAGTCTTTCAGAGTGACACCCGGCTAACGGCCACAAAAATCACGTATAGCCCTGATGGCGAGACACTCTCTATTGAAGGCCCCTTAGTGCTGCGCGAAGGGGACGACACGATCACCCTAGCATCCGAAGCAGACCTTAACGCGGATTTGCGTAGCGGCATTTTGACTTCTGCGCGTCTGGTGCTTGAAAGCCAGTTGCAACTGGCTGCGGTACAAATCAACCGCGTCGATGCCCGCTATAGTCAACTTTATAAAGCTGCAGTCACGTCTTGCCGCGTTTGCAACTCAAACAGCCCCCCCTTGTGGCAAATTCGCGCGAGACAAGTGATCCATGACCGCGAGGAACAGCAGCTTTACTTCAAGCATGCGCAGCTGCGTATTGGTCCCTTCCCTGTTCTGTATCTGCCACGTCTGCGTCTGCCAGATCCGACATTGGACCGCGCCACCGGATTTTTGATTCCTGTGATTGCGAATAACACGCAACTTGGTTTCGGCGTTAAGCTCCCGTATTTCATCAGGTTAGGCGATCACAGGGATCTGACACTGACGCCCTATCTTTCCCCAGAAACACGCACGCTGGAGTTCCGCTATCGCCAAGCATTCCGGCGCGGCGATATCACGTTTAATGGCGCAGTATCAGACGACACGCTGCTTCCGGGTGAAGATCGCTTTTATCTATTTGGCAACGGCGCTTTCGCATTGAACCGCGGCTATCGGCTTGATTTTGATATCGAAACAACCTCGGACAATGCGTATCTGCGCCAATATGCGTTTTCCTTTAAAGACCGTTTGGACAGTGAGATCGCAATAAGTCGCGTAAAAAGAGATGAATATTTTCGTACCGGCGTCATTGTCTATAACAGTCTGCGCGACGGTGAAATCGAAACACAATTGCCGACGATTGTGACTGATGCCATCTATGAAAAACGCTATTTTCCAAACCTGACGGGCGGGGAGTTTCGCCTGAGCCTTGAGGCGCACAATCATTTACGCAGTTCAACCAGTGACGTGTCTGGCGAGGGCCGCGATGTAACCCGGTTGCATGCAGATGCATTTTGGTTGAACCGCTGGGACGTCGGGGGCGGATTGGTTGCGGATGCCAAGGTTGGTCTGGCCTTTGAAGCGTTCCGCACAGAACAGGATATCGTATTTGAAGGAACCCAGGCTCAGGTTATCCCGCAAACCACCGTTGCACTTAGCTATCCCGTGTCAAAAGTCAGCGCGCGCGGCGCAACCCACTTTCTGGAACCGAAAGTCCAGCTTGCATATACTGGCAACGAACAAGCCAATGTCGCAAGTGACGAAAGTGGCCGTGTAGAGTTTGATGAGGGCAATCTGTTTGCGTTGTCGCGCTTTCCTGCCCAGGATCG
>CALHST010000281.1 GCA_938038825.1 uncultured Paracoccaceae bacterium
GCTGCGTTCTGATGCATATGTTGGAGCCAGAACCTGCCCGGCAGAGCCTGCATAAGTCACAATCGACACCTGATCTTCTGGGCGCAAGGCGTTCAACATCAAGCGGAACGATTGTTTGAGCAGTGGTAATTTGTTGGCTTGATTCATCGAACCAGAGGTATCGATCAGGAACACAAGGTTCAGAGCTGGGCGGTCTTCAACCGCGGGCAAAGCGCCTTGAATACCAATGTGAACCAGTTTGGTATCTGGGTTCCATGGCGTTTCGCTTACGGCAATTGTGGGTTCAAACGCCCGATCATTTGGCGCGGGATAATCGTAGGTGAAGTAGTTGATCATTTCTTCAATCCGCACCGCATCCGGGTTGGGCAATTGCCCCTGCCTCAACGCATTTCGAATGACGGCATAAGAGGCCGTGTCGACGTCAATGGAGAACGTGGAGACGGGATTTTCAGAGGTGAACTTCAACGGGTTTGATGCAGTATTTGCGAAAGATTCTGTATTGGGAAGCTCGGGTGCCGTCAGATCCGACACAGTCGCAACAGGCGACGGTGCAACCAGACTGCGGTCAGCTATTGACTGCCGGCTCCTGTTTTCAACTTTCGCAGTGACCTGTTCTTGTCCGATTTCAGAGTGTACCAAAGGTTCACCCAATGCTGCCCTTTCGCCTGTCGCGGGACCAGTTACCGCAAGATCACTTTGCGCGGTCAGTGCCTGCCGAGGTGCAACACCGGTTCGTTTTGAAATAGATGTCTCATCCGCAGCCTCGGATTCCACAGCGGGACCAACACGGTCACGAAAGCTCTCTGAACCAAACGGGTTCCCCGAATTGCCTTCGTTCCAATAGACAAACGTGGCCAAGCCAAACGCAGCGCAGGCAGTGGATGCGGTTAGTGCTGCCGGGGATGTCATAGATCTCAACATGGTTCGTACTCCTGTCCAAAGCGCCCAACCGGGGCGATCAGACATAAGACGCGCCTGATCACGCGATCCTTGGAGATCTTCGAAATTTTTCTGCGCCATCGCCAGATGCGCCGCTTTTGTGGCGGTATCCACAGGCGGGGTTGCCTTGGCCACGGCGGTTTTGAGGTCGTCCAGATCATCTGTCATATCTGTTCCTCTTGCTCGCGCAGCATGCGCAGGTGTTTCTTAGCCTCAGAGATGCGCCAACTGATGGTCCCTTCGGAAACATCCAAAACGGCAGCGGCGTCTTTATGGGTCATGTCGTCCAGCACCAAGGCCAAAGTATCGCGCAAATCGTCTGGAAGTTGGCGCATGGTGGTCATCAACCAATCTTGGCGCGCGGCGTCTTCTGCATTTGCAGCCAAGCGGTTTGTTTCCCAATCCCCCCACCCATCCGAAGCCCGCGCATGCGTGGCCTGTTTGCGGCGGCGATCATGGGCGGCGTTGATCGCGATGCGATAAAGCCACGTGGTAAAGGCCGACTCTCCACGAAACCCTTGGAGCTTGCGTGGCAGTGCGGCACAGACATCCTGTGTCAGATCTTCGGCCTCGTGCTGTGACCCTGTTAATCGAAAAGCAAGTCGAAACAGCCCATCATAGCAGCGCGACAACAGGGCCGAGAACGCCTCTCCGTCACCACTTGCGGCAGCCATCGCCAAATCTGTCTCACTCACATTCATGCGCATCACAGTTGTTAGACGCAGCCTGCGGGTCAATCCTTGGCCAGATTTGGAAAAAATTTCCGAAATGGCAAATTTAACTAAGCAAAAACGGTTTGTTCATCCATTCGCGAAGCGCGGCTGTGGTTTCTGTCGGTTGCTCTAAACTGGGCAAATGCCCACTGTCTGGCAAAACAACCAATTCCGCATGTGGTATTAGTTCCGACATGAACTCGTGGCGTTTAACGGGGCAAAGCTGATCATGCGCGCCACATAAAACCAAGGTCGATACTTTGGTTTTGCTTAGAACCATTTGCTGGTCTTTGCGGCGTTGCAAGGCACGGGATTGGCGCACAAACACTTCCGGCCCAAGGGTTTCCGCCATATCCATAACCATCGACAGGATTTCCTGACGGTAAGGTCCCGGGGCCAGATAGTTGGGTTTCATTTCATCGCGCATCACATCAGTTAATCGCCCTGTGCGAACTTTGATGATCTGCGGTTCGCGCGCAGCAGCCACCTGCGGCGTTTCAGGTAATGGGTTTGTGGACATCAATGCCAAACGGCTGACCCGATCTGGGGCCCGGCGCAATATCTCCATCGCCACGATGCCGCCCATGCTTAGTCCCGCCAAGGCAAAGCGACGTGGCAATTGATCCAAAAGACCCGAGGCGATCTCTTCGATCCGTTCACCTTGTGTAATCGGTGCGACCATTACGGCATAATCGGCTGATAACTCTGCGATTTGGGGGCCAAACAGCCGCGCATCGCACATCATACCAGGTAAAAGAACCAATGGTTCAGGCATGTAACACTCTTATTCTATTGGTCCCAATGACCCGCCAAAAGGGCGGTATTGCGCCTGTCCTGACGTGTGTGCCCATCAAGAGCAAGCCAGAAAGCGCGTCTTGCCGAAGTTTCGCCTATTGCTCCACGGACTGCCAAAACTTGTCGACATGGTCTTTTACGATACTGTCATAGCGCGGCGAGCCTCGCAAAGCTGCCAATCCCGTGTTGAACCGATACAAAAACGACGTCCCGCGCCAATAGTTTTTGGGCACCGCAGCATGCAAGCCCTGGATGGATACCGGGGTGGGCAAAGACGCAACAACGTCTGTCAGGCCCATCTGGTGCAGTTTTTGAACCCCCAGAAATTCGTTCACTGCAACGGCGTCCACTTGGCCTGCCACTAACATGTCAAAGCATTGCTCGGCACTTGCGGGTTGTTCCAGGGTCACCAAACCGCTGCTGATCCAGGACCGTCCCACGGCATCCAGATCGTCGGTGTAAAACACAGAGGGGCGGCACAGTGTTTTTCCGTGCACATCGCTTTCCTGATAATAGGCAAAGGCGCTATCGGTACGCGTGAAAAACAGAACGGCAACGTCCAAAAGCGGTTCCGTAAAGTGGAAGGTCTTACATTTGTACTGATCAGGGTCCGCCGCGCAGTTGGGTAATGCTGCCGGGAAGATCAAATCAATCGACCCGTTTTGCGCCAATTCCGCTTTTTCAGTCCAATCATCGTCCCGCATAAAGGAATAGGGAATGGGGTTTGGAATGTCCTTCATCGCTGCGCTCACGATATCCGATAACATCCGTTGCGCGGGCCAATCGGGATCTGTGAAGGGTGGATACCCTGCCCCTTGAGGTACCGGCGGCAGCTGCTGAGGGCGCGATAGCGGGCTTGCCGCCAAGGCCGTCACTGTGTCCTCAAGCACAGGTTCGACTGGTGCCACCGATGTGACCACACTGCCTTCTGGGCAAGGGATGCTCAGAACTTCCCCAACAGGAACATCGACAAGGGTCGCACCACCAAGTTGCGGATTAACATAGAAGATCAACGACCATTTCGTCATGTCGCCAAGGGTGCGTTCCGCGATGGAAAACAATGTGTCCCCGGACTGCACAGTATAACTTGGTTGGCACGCCGTTGCGGCTTGTGCCAATCCCAGTGTCAGCCCCGCAACGAGTGCCGTCATTCGCAAATGCATATGGATCATCTCCCTGTCGCGCTGGCTTTAGAAATTGGCCCAGATTTGAGACATATGGCGATTGACGATTTCACCGTACTGACCGTTTGTCTTAATTCCAGCCAGTCCGGAGTTGATCGCCGTCAACAACACGTCTGCTTGCGGATGGTCTTTGTGGACCAGAACGTGCAGCCCCGTGATCGACACCGGGCGTGACTGAACGGCTTCGATCTGATCTGACAAATCCAAGGCTTTGATGGCATCGCGCGCGGTAAATTCATTCATTACCACGGCTTCCACTTCGCCCGCTGACAGCATTTTAAAGCAATCATTCACACTGCGCGGCTGCACCAAAGTCACTTTGTTTTCGGCAACCCAGTTTCGTCCGTTCTGATCCAACATATGGGTCAAATAACCTTCGGGACGGCACAAGGTGCGCCCTTCCAGATCACCGTCCACTTGAAACGGGATCGGGCTGGATTTGTTGACGAACAGCAGGACCAGATATTCGAACATCGGCTCTGAGAAGTGATAGTTGGCACACCGGCCTTCATTGGGCGTGCTGTCGCAATCCGGTTGCGCCCAGGGAAAGGCCATTTCCATCACGTGTTCCGGCATCAGCGCACTTAAATGAGACGACCAGTCATTGATCCAAAACGTTTTGTATCCGTCTTGCCCCACAGCATCCGTCATCGCGGCTTCCACCACTTCGGCCAGCAACCCGTCTGCCATCAGACCACGTTGGGTAAAGGGCGCAAAATCATCACCCGTGACCAGTTTGATCCGCGGCAATGCGATCGGAGAACTCAGCAATCCTGTCGCAGCCCGTGTGACAACGGCTTCGGGTTCCACGGCTTTGGGTTTGGCAGTGCTGGCCAACTTTTCGCCGCCAGACAGCCCGACCGGCAGGCCTGAAATACAGGTGATCGACAGCTTTTGACCCACACGGATAGAGTCAGGATTTTCGCCAACGGCCTTCATGTTGATGGTGTGGATGCTGGTCCAAAGTCGGGCATTTTTGTAAAGCGAATCCGCGATTGCGCTTAAAGAGTCACCACCTTTTACCGTGTAAGTCCCTCCGCAGGTTTCCGCTAATGATGCGCCCGCAAAAAGTGATGCTGCAACTGTCGCTGCTCCCAGAAGTCGTCTCATGAATCATCCCCAGTAAATCTGGGGTAACGCAACATCATCGTGTGGGCGCGGTCAACAGTACGTCAACATATTGTGGATAACTTACGCGAAAAACACGTTTTCATCCACAGCATGATGCCTTTTGAAGGTCGGAAAGTCCGCGTAACGCCGCTTTCGTTGGGCGAATGGCTCAACCGGATCTTCGTCCCGCCGCAGCAACAGCCCGCGTGGAGCAACATAGCTGGAGATGGTCCGCCACGGCGTTGGACGCCATGATATGTTAAAGGCGCAGAGTTTGGGGAAAAACCAAAGTTCCGAATAGGGCACATGATCATGGATCCACCACGCCATGTCCCGCCAATCGCGGCCCGAATCGTACTGATCTGCAAACCATGGAATGACGATAGACGCCCCCGCGATGGCCGCATCACCGGACCCGCGATCCCAGATGTGGCACTCTTGCGGGTAGTCGTTGCGGGCACAATTCAGTTTGTGGTCATTGCCGAACTGGTTGAGTGATGGAGACCGATACCCGGATCGTATTGCCACCCGCCCAAATGTTTCTTCCAACGGGTCCAACAGGTGCGTACAGAACTGACGCCCGTTCTCGATGGCCAAATCCGGGTCCACAGGAATGTTTTGCAATTGGTGAATATTCGCGATTTCTGAATACAAGAATTCGCGCATGTAGAAATACTTGGACAGGCGTACCCGCCCCAATGTCTCAAGGCTCCACATGCTGCGCGGGGGCCTCATGTCATGGCCCCCTGCCTAAATATGTTCAGGAGCAAGTCCCGCAAATCACGTATACCCGTTCCAACGGAATTCGCCCTTGGGCCCAAGCGGCGAAAACGGATTAAAGGCCACTTCCCAAATATGCCCTTCGGGATCTGAGAAATATCCGTGATGCCCCCCCCAGAACACATCAGCGGCGGGCTTCAACACTGTGCCTCCTGCAGCGGGCACTTGGTCCAAAACCTGAGCCACGTGTTCTTTTTGGGACACGTTGCACCCAAGTGTTGCCGCGCCATGCCCCAGTTGATCCACGGGAATGCCAATATCCTTGGCCAATGCGTCCAAAGGATACAAACCAAGTGTCTGTCCTATCAGATCATAAGCCACGACACCGTCTTGTGTTTCCACACGTTCCCACCCCAAAGCATCATAAAACGCACTGAGTGTTTCGACGTCTTTGACACCTAACGTGATTAAGCTAACGCGTTGATCCATATATCAAAGTCCTTTGATCCAATCCAAGATTGCTTGCGACGCAAACTCTGTCTGATCCGGTGAAACAATGTCTCCCGCGATAACATGTGCCGAAGGATCGTCCTCGGGGCCCAGATCCGGGGTTACGATATGTACGGGACCACCCCACCGGCTTGCCACGTCCCGCGTTGCCGCAGGTTCGACCACTGTATCATCATCCGAGAAAAAGAACAATACGGGAACATCGACCCTTTCGTGCGCGAGTTCCCGCACAGCTTTGACAAGGGCCGCCATAGGGAACACCGCAACAGCCGGATATTGGGTTGTCCAATACAACTCTTGTGCGTCGTTCAATGGTTCAAAACTGCGGGTGTCGCCCACCAGCATTGGCAACCAATACCGCGCCGCGGGAAAGGTCAGCATGGGCGCCGCAGAATTGTTGATGCCAAAGTTTGGGGCCACAAAGACAAGGCCCGCCACTTTGTCCATCAGAGCCTTATCCTGCGCCGCAGCAGCAACCAGCGTGCCGCCAGTGGACGTGGACAAGACAATCACCTGCTCGCCAATCAAACGCGCGGCGGCCAAGGCCTCTGCCACATCTGTCATCCAACCGGAGACTGAGGCTTCGGTCATCGCAGGACCACCGCGACCGTGGCCCTGAAGACGCGTGAAGATCAGATTTGCCCCCAGTTGGGCGGCAACCCTGTCGGGAACAGGGCGAATTTCTTCCGATGTGGCGGAAAACCCATGAATGTACACGATCGAAAGATCCGTTTTTACGCCAGCATCGCCAGCCCAAATCACCCGTTTCTGCACCCCTTCGGTGATGTCGTCGAATTGCGCTTCTTGCAGGGCAAAATACGCTTCGGGGTTGTCGCCAAGTGCTGCCGGATCAAACGTCACATCCAGATCGACATCTTCATAGGGACCAACAATCCAAAGCCCCCCGATAACCACGATCAACGCAACCAACAAGCGTCCCAGCCATTTCCCAAAGCTTCTCATATGCCCTCCCCAAGAACATCCATGACGGCGGCTTCGATCAAGCCAAGACACGGCCCATCTGAAAACCGGTGATCGGCATCTTTGACCAAAGTCAGCCGCATGTCAGGGCACGTCGCGTGATCCAGCAAGCGTAACGCCACGTCAGTACTGACGGCCGTGTCTGCCGTCCCTTGAAGACAGCGCACCGGAAACGGAAGATCCAAGGGAGTACGCAGAACAAGTCGGGAGCGCCCATCCTCGATCATGCGTTTGCTGATCCGAAAAGGTTCCATGTAGTCGCTGGGCAGCTCGACAAATCCTTGGCCCTCTAACTCCGCCTTTTGAGCATCTGTGAACCCCGCCCAATAGCTGTCTTCTGTAAAATCAGGGGCCGCTGCGATTGTGACCAATCCCACGAGACGCGCGGGGCGCGCGCGGGCCAAAAGTAAAGCCTGCCACCCCCCCATACTGGACCCTACAGCGACGATGGGCCCATTGATCAGCGTATCAACAACAGCCAAGGTATCTTCGTGCCAGTCCCCAATACAGCCATCTTCAAAGGTGCCCGAACTGGTGCCATGCCCAGAATAGTCAAACCGAAGAAACGCCTGCCCGCGCGCCTTTGCCCATGCTTCCAGATGGATCGCCTTTGTGCCTTCCATATCGGACTTCAAACCGCCCAAGAAAACCACACAAGGGCCGTTTCCCGGCGTGAAATGATACGCAATGTGGCGTCCTTGCGCAGTGTTCAACATTTGGCTCATGGCTCAAGTCCCTTGTATTTTTTCTATGAAGCCACAAGAGTTTAAGGGGGTAAAGGCCAAGTTTTTCACACCTTGCGAAGCCTGATGTCAGAGTGCACCGAACCATGCAACCAAGGCATTGCGCCGGGCACACACCATGTCCAGAAATCTTGGCGCGAACTCACGGCGCCCTTTGATTTGCCGCACAAATCTGCTGTGTAAAGTTTCAATTGCCACGCGCCTTTCGACCATCCAAACTATTCAGAACATTGATAAACATCTATGGGAACCTCTGGGGCAGCCTTGAGATCTGACCAATAGCCCTCTTGCTTGGTTGGGGATTGATCACACCATTCCAGAACTTTGCGCGCATAGGCCCCATAGGGGAGCGTTGCTTGCACCCTATTCAAAACCTCCTCTGCCTGTGCGCGCGACGCAACCGGAATAACCGTGCGGTGCCAATCCCGAATAAGAAAGACGCCCACATTTTCCCCACCATCAACGAAATCTTTGATGACGTTGCGCGTTTGGCGCACTTGATCTGCTGCTGCTGCCGCGGATTTATCTGCACCAGCTACCAAAACCCACTGCGCGTCATCCAGCGGGATTGCCGCGACCCGGCCTGCGTCTTTGGCTGGTTCTGATTCAGGCGGCGGAGGTGGTGGTGGCGGCGCAGGGACTGGTATTGCCGGAAGATCAGGGTTTCGGTCCACCGACGGCTGTGGATCAACATAAAAGTCACCGCCGCCCGGTTGGTTGATTTGGCTGCGTTGAATATCCAGCTGAATACGTTCTGCGGCCAATAGTTTTGCGTCGATCTTGCCAATGATCCGTTTGGGAATGCTTGGGAAAAGTCTTTTAATTTCTGTGATTTCTTCTCGTTCCAGTGCAATCAGCTCTCCTGCTGGCAAACCTGCCAACTGCGTAAATTGACCACCAAGCTGCAAATCAACCCCCGATGTGGACACACCGGACACAGTCGCACATCCGATGAAGGTGCTGATGCGCCCAATTGGATCCTGAGGCTGAGCAAATGTGCGGGCTTTTTCCTTTAACAACGAAATATCCGCAGCAATCACTTCCAGCGAAGACGCCCCTTCGGGCGGGCGTTCGATCAAGTGATCCGTGCACAGAAAGTCACGCCGCACCAAGTTGTCTGTTTGTGGTCCAAATATCCAATGGCGAATTTGTTCATAACCCAAAAACCCAACAATTGTCAGAAATACCAGGAAAGCCACAGCGGCCGTGACTTCGACCATAAGCGCCCCGAGGAGTTTCAAAAATCCACGAAAGCGCGAAAAAAGCGACGGTTTTTCTGTAGATATGTCCGCATTGTCAGTCATAACAGTTCCCCAATATTTATCGGGACTGTCGAGCGATCAATCCTTGATTGTCAACCGCCCAGATAGGTGCCCGCGCGCGGGCGGTAAAATTCTTTTTGGTTGTGCAGACGCCCCAACAGCTCGTGCACTGAACTCAGCGACTCTTTCAAATCTTCGTCCACGGTTTTCATACGCGTCACTTGTTCGGACAAAATTTCCTTGCGGTTATGGAGCGCTTGCTCGATCAAATCCATGTCTTCAACGCTTAGTTCAAACTGGGTATTTGGCTTGGGCATGGTGTTCTCCGTATTGGGCGCAGGGATCGCGTATTTCCGATCGTGAACTGCCCCGATATTGAGCGGATCTCCCCCTTAGGTAAAGAGCAGAGTTGTCACAGGCGCCCTCTAAATCCTCATGAAAATAATGAGTAGAATTGCATCACTTTCATTTCACCGCACTGCCCTGTCTTGACCGATTTGGTGTGTCCTGTCATGAGGCCACGAAACCATAACCCGCAACCGGGCGCTTTGTAGGCGCCAAACTGACGAGGAGGCCAAAAGATGGCTCAGATCGCACTCACCCTTCCAGACAATTCAGTCCGCACCTATGACGCGGGTGTCACGCCGTTTGATGTTGCTGCGAACATTTCCAAGTCGTTGTCGAAAAAAGCGATTTCTGCGACCGTGAACGGCGAGCATTGGGACCTGCAATGGCCCATCGATGCAGACAGCACCATTGCGCTGCACACGATGCAGGACGAAGAACAAGCGAATGAGCTGGTGCGCCACGACCTCGCCCACATCATGGCGCGCGCGGTTCAAGAGATCTGGCCAGAAACCCAAGTCACCATCGGCCCCGTGATCGACAATGGGTGGTACTATGATTTCGACCGAGCCGAGCCCTTCACACCCGAAGATCTGGGCACCATCGAAAAGAAGATGAAGGAAATCATCAACAAACGCGATGCTGTGCGCACTGAAATCTGGGAACGCGACCGCGCAATCCAGCATTATCAGGACAAGGGCGAACCCTATAAAGTTGAGCTGATCGAGTCGATCCCCGGCAATGAACCGTTGCGCATGTATTGGCATGGCGACTGGCAAGATTTGTGCCGTGGTCCGCATCTTCAGCATACTGGGCAAGTACCCGGCGACGCATTCCGTTTGATGTCCATCGCTGGCGCTTATTGGCGCGGTGACAGTGACCGCGCGCAGCTGCAAAGGATTTATGGCGTTGCGTTTACAGGCAAGGAAAAGCTCAAAGCGCACCTGCACATGCTGGAAGAGGCCGCCAAGCGGGATCACCGCAAATTGGGCCGCGAAATGGACTTGTTTCACATGCAGGAAGAAGCACCCGGCCAAATCTTTTGGCATCCGAATGGCTGGACCGTGTACACCGAATTGCAAGATTACATGCGTCGCAAACAACGTGCCGGTAACTATGTCGAGGTCAACACGCCGCAATTGGTGAACCGTCGCCTTTGGGAAGAATCCGGGCACTGGGATAAATATCAAGAAAACATGTTCATTGTAGAAGTGGACGAAGATCACGCCCGCGAAAAGGCCGTGAACGCACTAAAACCGATGAACTGCCCCTGCCACGTGCAAATCTTTAACCAAGGCCTGAAATCCTATCGCGACCTGCCCTTGCGCATGGCCGAATTCGGATCTTGTGCGCGGTACGAACCTTCGGGGGCGTTGCACGGGATCATGCGTGTGCGCGGCTTTACCCAAGATGACGGCCATATCTTCTGCCGGGAAGATCAGATCGAAGAAGAAACTGCAGTCTATATCGAGTATTTGACCAG
>CALHST010000282.1 GCA_938038825.1 uncultured Paracoccaceae bacterium
ATTGGATCGAGGACTTTCGCCTGCTTATTGTTCGTCTCAAGAATAAAAACAATCGGAGAGGCGATCCAACCGCCGCCGCCGCCGGAATTCTGAACATTACATACCAATGCAGATTGTGTAGCCTGCGCGGACGCGGCACTCCCCAACACTGTAAAAATCAAGACACTTACAAACTGTTTAATCGTCATACTTAGAACCTTTATTTACCTAATCTTTTTGAATCGACGCGCTTATGCGTCACTCAAAAATGGGTATCCCAGGTTGTATGTCAACGGCGAAAAACAGAACTTCCTGCTTGCGCGGCTTGTTTGAGGATTGTGTGTGCGTATTCGGACACGGATCGGAAACATAGTACACAAATGGTGTCATCATCCGGCATCCACAGTCCCGCCGCCACTTGTGCCAATCGGGTCCGGCGCAACATGCCCGGTTTGAACGTGTCCGGTGACAGATCCACAGGCACAAGCTTGCTGACAACATCCCGCGCCTGTGCTCCGCTTACGGAAAATATCACACGGGCGTCGGACATATTGGCGACCAAGGCGTGATGTTGTGCCAGCGCTTCCTGCAGCTGTTTTGTCACGGCGCCCGCTTGGTCCGCATCACAGAGAACCAGCAATTCGTCTGGCGACATCCAGCACAACGCGGCGTCTGCGCCCGTTTCAATCGACAATTTGGCGGGAATGGCGACGCCTGTCGCGGACGTGATCGCCGCCTTGATCGGTGCTGTGTTCAGGTCAGCGCGTACCGTGATCATGCCATGCGCGACATGCTGATGAACAGCCGCAATGCCGTCAGTCCAGACGGCGCCATCAGATGGGCGAAGGGCCTTAGACATTTTGCTTCTCCCCGTCTTTGTCAAAGAACACCGGATCAACGATCCGCGTCGCAATCGACGCCCCATCGGTTTTGGGAAAGTCGATAACTTCGCCCATGCGGTCCGGCCCATTCAGGACAAGCCCCATGGCAATCCCTTTCTTCAAGTTGGCGGAATAATAGGTTGACGTCACGCGCCCTTGCATGTTGCGTTGGCCATTCGCGTTGTCGCCTTCCGCAACTGCGTAGGCACCATCTGGAAGTGTGGATCCATCAAGTGTCTCTAAACCCACAAGTTTCCAGCGGCTGTCATCCACCATGTAATTTCGTTCTTGCGCGCGTTTTCCAAGAAAATCGTCTTTCTTCTTGGAGATTGCCCAATGAAGCCCAAGGTCTTGGGGGATCACGGTGCCGTCGGTTTCATCACCGATCATGATAAACCCTTTTTCAGCGCGCAGGATGTGCAGGGTTTCTGTGCCATAAGGCATTGCGCCAAACTCTTCCCCGGCTGTGACAAGAGCATCCCACAGCGCTTGGCCCTGATTGGCAGGCACAGCGATTTCATAGCTCAGCTCACCCGAGAACGAGATGCGGTAGGCGCGACAGTCAATCCCCGCCAACGTGCCATCACGCCATTCCATGAAGCCAAGAGCCTCCTTGCTGACGTCCATTCCACCGAGTTTTTCCAAAACTTTGCGCGCATTGGGTCCAACCACGGCGATCTGCGCGAACTGCTCCGTGACATTGGTTGTGTAGACCTTCCAGTCCCACCACTCAGTTTGCAGCCATTCTTCCATATGGGCATGGATGCTGTCGGCACCGCCGGTAGTCGTGTGGCACAGGAAGGTGTCGTCATCAATGCGGGCCACAACCCCATCGTCGATCAGGAACCCGTTTTCCGAACACATCAACCCATAGCGACACTTACCGGGTTTCAGGGTCGACATCATGTTGGTGTACATCATGTCCAGGAACCGACCCGCGTCAGGGCCTTTGACAATGATCTTACCCAAGGTGGATGCATCCAGCAGTCCCAGATTGTCGCGCGTATTCACGACTTCACGATTTACGGCCTGCTGAACTGTTTCGCCGGGACGAACATAGGCGTAAGGGCGACGCCATTGACCAACCGGTTCCCAATCTGCGCCATTTGCATCGTGCCACGCATGCATCGGCGTTTGGCGCAAAGGCTGAAAGCGTTCGCGGTGTGCTTCGCCTGCAATCGCACCCAAAGAAATAGGCGTGTAAGGTGGGCGGAACGTCGTCGTACCCGTTTGCGGGATTGGCTGACCCAATGCATCAGAAAGGATCGCCAGACCATTGATGTTACTCAACTTTCCCTGATCCGTAGCCATACCTAATGTGGTGTAGCGTTTGGCATGTTCGACGCTTTCAAAGCCTTCTTGGGCGGCGAGTTGAACGTCAGACACTTTGACGTCGTTCTGAAAATCCAACCACGCTTTGGACCGAAGTTTGTAGGGCGCGCCATGTGGCATCATCCAAACAGGTTCGATCGGCGCATATTCCGGCGAAGACACATTGCGCGTAACAGACGTTGTGCCCGCTTTGCGTACAGATGCCCCTGCATTCCCGCCATCTTCCAATGCAGCACCCAAGCCCATCGCGCCATTTGCAGCGCCTGCCACGGATACAAACCCTTGGCCATCCGCCCCAAGCGGCGGTCGATTTGGGTCAGGGCGGAAAAACGCCTCGGAATCATCCCATGTCAGCTTGCCTCCGCAATGAGACCACAAATGCACCACGGGCGACCAACCGCCAGACATGGCAACCACATCGCATGGGATCTCTTCCAGAACGGCACCGGACCCAGCTTGGGCACACAGACCGACACCGGTGACATGACGCGTGCCTTTGACCGACGCAATCGCTTTGCCCCGCTCAACCCGAATGCCCATATCACACGCTTGAACAGCCAGTGCGCCGCCCCCATCCGCGCGCGCGTCAATGATGCACGGCACGTCCAAACCTGCACGCTTCATTGCAAAAGCGGTCAAATAAGCGCTGTCATTGTTGGTCACAACGACTGTGCGATCACCCGGACTAACCCCATAATTTTCAACGTAGTCCCGAACGGCAGAGGCCAGCATGACACCGGGGATATCGTTCCCAGCAAAGCTTAGGGGACGTTCAATCGCACCCGTTGCCGTGATCACCTGCCCGGCCCGCACCCGCCATAAGCGATGGCGCGGCCCATCAGTTTTCGGCGCATGATCCGTCAGGCGTTCATACCCCAGCACATAGCCATGATCATAGATCCCGGCCCCCATGCAGCGTAGCCGCATCGTGACATTGTCCATCGCGGCAAGGTCTGCGACCATCTGGTCCACAAAACTTTGAACCGAGCCACCGTCGATTGTGCCACCTGCCAAATCTTCGTCAATTGGCGCACGACCACCCCAATGGGCCGTTTGTTCCATCAGCAACACTTTGGCGCCAGAGTCCGCCGCAGTTTTTGCGGCTTGCAAACCTGCAATCCCACCACCAATCACAAGGACGTCGGTGAAGGTATAGAAATGTTCATAGCTGTCGTCGTCGCGATCTTTGGGTGCCGCCCCAAGACCCGCGGAATGGCGAATGATCGGTTCATAGACGTGCTTCCACAAAGGGCGCGGATGAATGAACATCTTGTAGTAAAAACCAGCAGGCAAGAACCGCGACAGCTTGGTATTCAACGCCCCAATGTCGAAATTCAGGCTTGGCCAATGGTTCTGCGTCTCAACGCGCAAATTGTCATAAAGTTCCGTTGTGGTGGCCCGCTGGTTCGGTTCGAACCGCCCATCTAGCCCATGATTCATCAACGCGTTGGGTTCTTCTGCGCCACTTGCGACAACCCCGCGTGGACGATGGTATTTGAAAGACCGCCCCATCAAGGTTTGACCATTCGCCAACAAGGCCGAGGCGACCGTGTCGCCTTCCACACCTTTCAGCGCACGGCTGTTAAAGATGAACTTAACCTGCTTGGAACGGTCAATGAACCGCCCCCCTTTGGGAAGACGCGCACTCATGAAAAGGTCCTCCAGGTCCAGCCCGGTCGTTTTGCGCTGATCGCGGCGCTCAGCTCTGCTGGGGGTTCGAAAGTTTGCGCCGGGTACGTACCAAAGACTTCCAAAGTCACAGTGCAGCGGGCCGCGTGAAACCACTTGCCGCACCCATTGGCGTGGCGCCAGCGTTCGAAATGTACACCTTTGGGATTTTCGCGCATGAACAAATACTCTTCGAAATCATCATCCGAAGATCCCGGGCCAAAGCGTTTGATATGCGCTTCTCCGCCCGGTGCAAGTTCGGTTTCATCTGCGTCAACGCCGCAATAGGGGCAATTCAGGATCAGCATGGGCAGGCTCTTTTGTTTGGCGCACACGCAAAAAAGGCAGACGCCAAAAGACGTCTGCCCAATGCAGTTGGTGGTGTGAGTGGATGTACAAGGCAGGTCTTGGTGTCAGATGACACCAAAGACGTGTTATTCCGTGATGGGCACCGTTGCCGGTTGTTCGACTGCTGGCGCTGCTGCGTCGCCAGGCAGTACCGCCCGAGGCGTGCCATCACTTGTTGAACTCGATCCGAGTGCTGCCAAAAGGACAAAGACGAAGAGGATAAGTCCCAATGTGATAAGCAATCCGCGGGTCGAGATCCCATCAGAGCGGTGGATGTTTGGATTTGGATAGTCAGACATCGTAAGGCCTCCTTTGGTGAGGTCTTCGATGAAACAGCATCCGTCTGGCGTGCGTCACTATCGGCGGGAATCCCCATACCAAATGGGCTGCGGATGGCCGAAAACGTGATTTTGGGTCGGCCAATTTTGGCCCAAAAGCGGGACATCACCGTTTGTAACGGGCGCATGTCTGTTTTTACGACTGCACGTCCCATCAATGCGCAACCCCGGCCGCAACGCTTTCGTCGATGAATTGGCCTTCGCGGAAGCGGTGCATGGAAAATTCGTCCGTAAGGGGTGACTCGCCTTTGGCCATCAGCTCGGCCATGGCCCAACCGGATCCCGGGATGGCCTTAAAGCCGCCCGTACCCCAGCCGCAGTTGATGAACACGCCGTCAACGGGGGTCTTGGACAGAATGGGCGAGCGATCCCCGGTCACGTCCACGATTCCGCCCCATTGGCGCAGCATCTTCAAGCGCGACAGCATGGGGAAGGTTTCGATCAGCGCGCGCACCGTTTCTTCGACGTGGTGGAAAGAGCCGCGCTGCGTGTAGTTGTTAAACCCGTCCGTCCCACCGCCAATCACCATTTCGCCCTTGTCGGATTGGCTAAGATATCCGTGCACCGTGTTGGCCATCACAACCACATCCATACAGGGTTTGATCGGCTCGGACACAAGGGCCTGCAAGGCCACACTTTCAAGGGGCAAACGGAAGCCGGCCATTTCTGCCAGATGGCCAGAGTGTCCAGCCACAACGATTCCCATCTTATCGCAGTCTATGGCCCCCTTGTTGGTATCCACACCAACCAATTTGTCACCGTCCCGACGCACACCAGTGACTTCGCATTGCTGAATGACATGCATACCCATATCCGAACAGGCCCGCGCATAGCCCCAGGCCACCGCGTCATGGCGCGCTGTACCGCCGCGTGACTGCCACAAGCCGCCCAGAACGGGATAGCGTGGACCGTCAATATTCATAATTGGGCACAGCTCTTTCACGCGCTGCGGACCGATCCATTCCGTTTTGACCCCTTGCAACGCATTGGCGTGTGCCGTGCGTTGGTATCCCCGCACTTCGTGATGCGTTTGGGCCAGCATGATCACACCGCGCGGCGAGAACATGACGTTGTAGTTCAAGTCCTGACTGAGCGTTTCGTACAAACTGCGCGCTTTTTCGTACAAAGCGGCAGATGGATCCTGCAGATAATTTGACCGGATGATCGTGGTGTTGCGCCCAGTGTTGCCGCCCCCCAGCCACCCCTTTTCCAGGATCGCCACATTGGTGATGCCAAAATTGCGCCCAAGGTAATAGGCAGTGGCAAGTCCATGCCCCCCGGCCCCAACAATAATCACGTCGTACTTTTTCTTGGGCTCTGGATTTGCCCAAGCGCGATCCCAACCGCTGTGTTGGCGGAAGGCTTCACGGGCAATCGCAAAGGCGGAGTAGCGTTTCATGGGCGGCGAATCCGTCTGTTAAGTGGTTCGGGCATCTTGTGCCTTGGATCGACAAAATACCGCTGTGCATTCGCGCCGCAAGTGATCACAGTTGCGACATGTCGCGCCACTGTGTGATTAGCCCCTTTTTTCAGCAGCCTGTCGAGGATACATGGGCGATATGGTTTTTTGGATTATCATCTGTGCGTTGGCTTTGGCTGTAAGTGCAATCCTGCTGCGGGGCGCTGCGCGCGGTGTGGCGGCCTCTGACCCCGCAGCATCATACGATTTAAAAGTGTACCGCGACCAAATGGCAGAAGTTGAACGCGACTTGGCCCGTGGCATCGTGAATCCCGAAGACGCCGAGCGCACGCGAACAGAAATCGCCCGTCGTATTCTGGCCGCGGACAGCGCCGCACAAAACGACCCTGGGGAACAGCCCACTGTTGGTACCAGTGGCTATGTCTGGGGGATCGCGATACTTGCTCTTTTGGTTGTAGGAAGCGTTGCCCTTTATATGCGCCTTGGTGTTGCGGGATATGGGGATTTGGCGCTGAAGGATCGGATCACCGCAGCCGAACAGTTCCGGGCCAATCGACCAAGTCAGGCGGATGCAGAGGCCGGGCTAAGCCCCGAGGATCTGTTACCGCCCCTACGGTCCGGTGACGATTATGAATCGCTTGTGACACAGTTGCGCACAGTGGTGGCAGACCGTCCGAATGACATACAAGGCCTACTGCTGTTGTCGGTTTCCGAACGCAATCTGGGCAATTACACCGCAGCCCACACAGCCTTGAGCCGGTATATTGATCTGCGCGGCGAAGAGACCACATCTGCTGAATTTGCACAATTGGCGGATTTGCTGATTCACGCAGCCGGTGGATATGTGTCACCCGAAGCAGAAGCGGCCGCGGCTTTGGCCTTGCAGGCTGATCCCACAAATGGAACCGCGCGCTATTTTCAGGGATTGATGTTGGCCCAGACAGGTCGTCCAGATCAGGCATTTCAGATTTGGGATCGTCAATTGCGGATCGGGCCAGCCGAGGCGCGATGGATCCCCCCGATTCAAGCGCAGATCGACGAAATGGCGGCGCGCGCTGGGGTCAATTATGTGCAACCGTCGCCCGGCGGCGGGCGCGGACCCAGTTCTGCGGATATCGAAGCCGCTGGAGATCTTTCCGCAAGCGAGCGGATTGCGATGATCGAAGGCATGGTGTCTGGTCTGGCAGAACGTTTGTCCTCTGAGGGCGGCACAGTGCAGGACTGGGCGCGTTTGATAACTTCGCTTGGTGTGCTGGGCCGAACAAATGACGCGTTTTCTGTGTATCAAAATGCCGTGCAGGTGTTTGCAGAAGATCCCAGTGCGATGGACATCATCAATCGCGCAGGAGATCAGGCTGGGGTGGCCAATTGATTTTCGAAGACATGGCCGACTTTCTGGCGGCCTTGCCCCGCGATACAGCGCTTGCGGGTTTGGATCTGGGCACAAAAACCATTGGTGTTGCCGTTTCAGATCGGATGATGTTTGTGGCAAGCCCGTTGGAAACTGTGCGGCGCAAAAAGTTTGGTATCGACGCACACGCGTTGATCACCATCATCAAAGCGCGCGATTTAGGCGGGGTCGTTCTGGGATTGCCGCGCAATATGGATGGCTCTGAAGGGCCGCGATGCCAGTCAACGCGGGCCTTTGCGCGGAATTTTTGTGCCTTGATCGAAATTCCGGTGACGTTTTGGGATGAACGTTTGTCGACTGTGGCGGCGGAAAAAGCGCTGTTGGAAGCGGATACGTCACGCAAGCGGCGCTCGGAAGTCATTGATCACGTGGCGGCAGGGTATATCTTGCAAGGGGCGTTGGATCGCATTCGCGTTTTGCGGCAAGGGTAGATCATGAGTGAAACTGGCAAAGTCTGGCGTCGCGCCGAAATAGAGAGCCCCTGTGTGCAGGTGTGCGTCGTACATCCCGAAACACGGTTGTGCATTGGGTGTAACCGATCCATTGACGAAATCGGGGCATGGTCGTCGATGTCGCCAGAGGCCCGCGCGTTGATCATGGAAGACCTTCCCAAGCGGGATGCAGCACCAAAAACACGGCGCGGAGGCCGTGCGGGTAAACGCGTACCCCGTCTTTAATCATTTGTTTTTGAAAACGGACGCGCCTGCGGCGCGACACCTTTTTTTGGGGGGCTCTGCCCCCGCCGCTTATGCGGCTCCCCCGAGGTATTTTGGACCAAAAGACCTTAGGGATCTGTGAGCCATGTGGCCGGATCCGCGACTTCGGGTCTGAAAAATGCGATTGCGCGGTGCGCTTTGTTGTTTGATGTCCATTTGGCTGTGCCGTGCAGCGTGAAGCGGTGGAGTAGAACGCTGCCGCCTTTGATTGTTGGCACAGGCACACAATCGCATGTGTCAAAAATCAGTTTGCGGGCAGTGTGATAGGTTTCAGTCAGGTTGGTTTCCTGTAGTGGCTTATTTCGGCAGGCCTCTTGGATCGCTTTATGCAAGATAAGGTGACTACCCGGCCAATAGACTGTGGGGCTGTCCGGATTTGTGTTGAGAGCGATGCCCAAGATGTAGGCGTGCAGTTCGCGCGCGTAGCGTTGGTTGTTGGGGCCTTCCGGTATGAGGCCATCCATGTGGGCGGCAGACCGGTTCACGCGAAAGCGGTGATTTGCCGCGCTTTGGGTGTTGTCTTGTTGAGGGTAGCCGGGAAACACCACGGACAGTTGGGCACGATGAAGGGGCAATTGCGCAGGCACATGGTTTTTCCATGGCCCTTTCAGAGGAACCCCGTTCAGAGATCCGTCCGCTAAGTTGGGAATGGCGTCCAGACCCACCATCCAGGTTTTGCCGTGCCTGAGGTCCTGCTGGGCCAATGTTCTAGGGTCTGAAAGAATAGTGTCGGCGTAACTTGCGGCAGCGTCCGCCCATCTCAGGCTATCTTTGGTGGGGGCAAAAATCCGTGCCCCGTCGCGCACAAGAGACATGAGATCACAAACCCAGTGCTTTGCGCAACATGTTCAGGGCGACAAGGGTCAAGAACACGCCAAACGCTTTCTTGAGTGGCCCTGCGTCCATGGCATGAGCCAATTTCACGCCCCATGGGGTGGTAATCAATGTCATGGCAATTGTCAGGATAAAGGCGACAAGGTTCACAGCCCCGAATGTCAAAGGGGGGCGCATCGCCGGGTCGATCTGGACCATCAGAAAGCCGATGACAGATGGCACCGCGATGACAACGCCAAACCCTGCAGCTGTTGCCACGGCGCGGTGGATCGGCACGTTCATCAGGCTCATCAGCGGAACGCCAAACGATCCGCCGCCAATGCCCATCAAGACAGACCCAAACCCCATCAAAGGTGACACCGCAGCGGTGCCAATGGTACCCGGCATGTCTTGCCTTAGGCGCCAGTGGGCACGCCCAAGCAGCATGTAGAGACCAACGATGATGGCAAGACATCCAAAGATCGCTTGCAGTGCGGTTGAGCGCAGTGAAGATGCCACCAAGACGCCAAGGATTGCGCCGACAACAATGCCGGGCGCCCATTGGCGCAAGATTGTCCAATCCACTGCGCCCTTTTTGTTGTGGCTTAAGACGGATCGGATGGATGTTACAATGATAGTGGCCAAAGACGTCGCCAAACACATCTGCATAAGTTGCGGCCCATCATATCCAAGCGTTTGGAACGCATAGAAAAATGCAGGAACCAGAACGATCCCACCCCCAACGCCCAATAGACCCGCAAGCACCCCTGCGATGGCGCCGATAACAAGCAGTAACGCGCCCATTTGAAAGAGCAGCCCCATATCGTCCATGTCGATCCCCTACCCGGCTTTACGCGGCTCTTCTTGGCTGACATGGTTCAATGCGTCCAGCACTAAGTCTGGGCCAGCTCCGGTCTTTGTGGCCCCTTCGGACAAGACACGCCGCCAAGCACGGGCACCCGGGCGGCCAGCAAACAGACCCAACATGTGACGTGTGATTTGATGCAAGCGACCGCCACTTGTCACATGGTTTTCGATGTAAGGCAGCATCTGATGAACGGCTTGCACCGGATCACTTGAGGGGGTGTCACCAAAAATACGTCGATCCGCGTCGCACAGAATATCGCTGGGTTGATGATAGGCGGCCCGACCGATCATCACGCCATCCAGTCCGTTTTCCAGAAAGGACACCGCCTGATCAAGCGAGGTTATGCCCCCGTTGATTGATATGTGAAGATTGGGGAACACGCCTTTCATCCGGTGAACAAGATCATAGTCCAGCGGAGGGATGTCTCGGTTCTCTTTCGGGCTTAAGCCTTGAAGCCACGCTTTGCGCGCATGGATCGTGACGCGTTCACACCCCGCAGCCACGACGCGGGCAAGAAATTCGGGAAGGATCTCTTCCGGATTTTGGTCATCCACACCGATGCGGCATTTGACAGTGACGTCAACACCAACCACGTCGCGCATCGCAGCCACGCAGTCTGCCACACGTGCGGGCTGTTCCATCAGGACTGCGCCAAAGAAGCCTGACTGCACACGGTCAGATGGGCACCCGACGTTCAGGTTGATTTCATTGTACCCATGCGCTTCGCCAATTTGAGCGGCTTGCGCAAGCTCGGCTGGATCCGATCCCCCCAACTGCAACGCAACGGGATGTTCTTGCGGCGAAAAGTCCAGCAAATGCAAAGCACCGCCACGCACCAACGCAGGCGCCGTCACCATTTCAGTGTAAAGCAACGTTCGCGCACTCAGCAGACGATGCAGATAACGGCAATGGCGGTCTGTCCAATCCATCATCGGGGCCACTGAGAGACGAGATGCGCGTTCTACATGTTGTTTATCAAAAACCATGTGCTTTTTTGACGTTTCGTTCACGTGGAGTGTTCCGTGTGGTTTTGCCGAGTTTGGTGCAAGTATCGCATGTCTTTCGGCTGAAAATCATAGTTTTTCGGTCAAAGCTAGGCTCATCGTTTCAAAGACCATCTGGAAAACCTGAATTCCGGGACTGTGAATTATGGGGTATTTGCAAATTTGAAACGATTTCTTGGCGGCCAACTGTCCGTTTCGCCTTACCCCACAAGCGTCCAGCCCGTTTACTTTCAATTGTGGACTTTGAGCCAACGCTTCCAATAACATTATGTCCACTCTACGCAGATTGACGCATCACCAATTTACCTTCGAATAACGTGACCTT
>CALHST010000283.1 GCA_938038825.1 uncultured Paracoccaceae bacterium
GGCTTGGCACATCCGGGGTTGTTTGGATTGTTAATCGTGATGGCTTTGGCAATCGGGATCGCAGAAGTCTTTCGGGACAATGCCGCACAAACGATGTTGCCGTCTATCGTACCAAAAGACCAACTGGAACGCGCAAATGGCCGATTGTGGAGCGTCGAGCTGGTCGGAAACTCTTTGCTTGGCCCGGCAATCGGTGCATTTTTGATTGCTGCGTTTCTGCCATTGCCGTTTTTACTGAATGCCGCTGCATTTGCAGTGTCGATTGTGATGATGATGGGCGTGCAGGGAGCCTTTAAACCCGCCATTACGACGACTCGCAATTGGCGACGAGAACTGTCCGAAGGTTGGCATTTCTTACGTGACGCTCCGGTTTTGCGCTTGCTTGCGGTGGCGACTGGGGCATGGAATTTGCTTCACCAGATGATTGTGATTGCCCTTGTTTTGCATGTGCAGGACAATCTTGGATTGGGCGCACAGGCTTACGGACTGATCCTTGCAGCAGGGGCGATAGGCGGCATCTTGGGCGGTTTTGTCGGGGAGCGTGTCGTCGGAGTTTTGGGCAGGGCGCGATCTGCGCAATGGATGACGTTGATTTCCACACTGTCATTTGGCTGCGTCCCATTTGCCCCAAATGCTGTTGCGTTGGGGCTTGTGTTTGTGGTGAGCGAATTTGCGGGCGTTGTGTGGAACACAGTCAGTGTGAGCTATCGCCAGCGCATGATTCCAGATGCCTTATTAGGGCGTGTGAACAGCCTGTATCGGCTGCTGGCTTGGGGCATGATGCCGATTGGGTTGGTTTTATCAGGTGTCATCGTGCGTGTCGCGGATGGGCCTTTCCCGCGCGATGTCGCACTGGTTGCCCCATTCGCAGTCGCAGGCATATTGGGGCTGATACTTACAGCACTCATCTGGCGGCCGCTTGGCCGCGCGTTTGATTAGTGCTTACAACGTCGCCCGTTCGCGCCCTGCTTTGATCGCTTCCATCAAACGTTTTTCCAACGTCTTTTGCTTTGATTCGGAATAGTATTTCAAGCCGAACATGTCTTTGACATAGAACGTATCGACCACCTGCTCGCCATAGGTCGCGATCACAGCATTGGCGATGTAAACGTTCGAACTCGCCATACAGCGGGCCAAGTCATACAACAGGCCGGGGCGGTCGCGGGTATCGACCTCGATGATGGTATAAATTTCAGAGCCGTCATTATCGAACGTGATGTGCGTTGGAACATTGAATGGCTTTTCGCGTTTTTTGACCTTGTCGCGGTCTTTAAATTCGTCCCGCGCAACGATTTCGCCCTTCAAGGTACGTTCGATCATCCGTTTCAGTCGCGGCAAGTGTGACGCTTCGTAAGGGGCGCCGTCGGCGTCTTGGATCCAGAACGCATCCGTCACAAAGCCGTCTTTGGTGGTATAGCTGCGCGCATCCACGACATTCGCACCGACCAGAGCCAATGCGCCCGCAAGCCGGGCGAAAATACCGGGATGGTCTGGCATGGCAAAGCACACACGTGTGGCGTCGCGGTCTTCATCCGGATGCAATTTAAGCCGGATTTCGTCTGCACCCAGATCTTTGAGAAGCTCTGCAAAATCCATGTGCGCGGTGATGTGGAGACCCTGCCAATAGGGTTCATAGTGGCGACTGATTTCGGCCTGAACTTCTTTGCGCGGCCATTGGGACAGCGCCTCGCGCAGGGCTTTTTTGGCTTCTGTGCCGCGATTGTCGCGTGTCAGGGCCTCCATCCCGTCTTCAAGAGCCGTGCGCGTTTGACGGTACAGGGCCCGGATCAGGACCGCTTTCCAATTGTTCCACGTATCCGGGCCAACGCCGCGGATGTCACAAACAGTAAGCACCGTCAGCAGATCAAGCCGTTCCACAGTTTTGACGGCTTTTGCAAAGCCACGAATTGTCCGGGGATCCGCAATATCGCGTTTCTGGGCCATATCGGACATCAATAGGTGATAGCGTATCAACCACTCTACCGTGTCCACTTCGGCGGGTTTCAATCCAAGCCGTGGGGCAACGGTTCGGGCGATCTTGGCACCAAGAATTGAATGATCTTCGGGGCGACCTTTGCCGATGTCATGCAACAGCATCGCCACATACAGGACTTTGCGATTGAGCCCCTGATCCAAAATACGTGAGGCAATAGGCAGGTCTTCCTCCAGCTCGCGTTTTTCGATCATGGCCAGTTGAGCGATGCACTGAATGGTGTGCTCGTCCACTGTATAGCTGTGATACATATTGAACTGCATCATCGCCACGATCGGCTCAAACTCTGGAATAAACGCGCTGAGTACATTCAGTTCGTTCATACGGCGCAAGGCCCGCTCCGGGTTTCCGTGTTTCAGCAACAGATCAAGAAATATGCGTCGCGCTTCGGGATCATTGCGCATGTCATCGTCGATCAGATGCAGGTTCGATTTAACAAGCCGCATGGTGTCCGGATGCAACAACATGCCCGTGCGCAAGCCTTCTTCGAAAAACCGCAACAGATTGAGTTTATCTGCCAAAAAGGCTTGTTCATCTGTGACCGCAAGACGGCCATGTACCACTTTATAGTCGTCTTTGATGCGTGGGCGGCGTTTGAAAATCCGTTCTAGAAGCGGCGCGGCTTTCATGTGCTGCGCTTCCAGTTTGGTCAAGAAGATCCGGGTCAGATCGCCAACTTCTGTGGCGTGCAAGAAATAGTCTTGCATGAACAATTCGACATTGCGCCGTCCAGCTTTGGACGCATACCCCATCGCGTCGGCGACTTCGACCTGCAGATCAAAAGACAGCTGTTCCGTGGCGCGACCTGCGATCAGGTGCATGTGACATCGTACAGCCCAAAGGAAATCTTCGGCAGCAACAAATGCGTCGAATTCTTCGGACGTAAAGACCTTTTTCCCAACCAGTTCGGCGGCATCACGCACGCCATGCACGTATTTCCCAATCCAAAACAAGGACTGCAAGTCGCGAAGACCACCTTTGCCTTCTTTTACATTGGGTTCGACGACGTATCGCTGGAAGTACTTCTTGTGACGCGCATCCCGCTCTTCCAGTTTGGCTTCGACAAACTCGCGGTCTGTACCTGTGAACAGATCGCTGCGCAGACGCTTTTCAAACTGTGCGGCCAAGTCTTCATCACCTGCCAGGAACCGATGTTCCAGCATTGCTGTCCGGATCGTGAAGTCCTCTTTGCCAAGCCTTGTGCAATCCCGGATCGTGCGCGATGAATGCCCGACCTTAAGCTTGAGATCCCACAGCAAGTAAAGCATCGTTTCAATGACGCTTTCGGCCCAAGGCGTGATTTTATAAGGCGTCAGAAAGAGCAAATCGACGTCTGAAAAAGGGGCCATTTCCCCGCGCCCGTACCCGCCAACGGCAATCACACACAATTTTTCGGCTTCTGTTTGATTGGACGAGCGAAACTTGTATCGCGTTGCATAGTGCAACACCACGGTCAGCATTTGGTCGGTTAACCAAGTATAGGCATGTGTCGTGGCGCGGGACGCAAATGGGTTCAGTTTAAACGCAGCCGCAATTTCGGCACGGCCCTGCTTTTGCGCCAGTCTCAAGCGATTTAATAGGTTTGCCCGCACGTCTGTGTCGGACAAACCGTTTTTTGCATCCGCCTTAAGTGCGGCAAGGTGTTCGTCGGCGTCAAAAATTTGCGCTGCGGGGCAAATCAGCGCGTGTGCGTTTTGCGCCGCAACATCTGTTTGTGACATATTAGGGTATTGTGTCCTTTAGAAACCACCAAAGCTTTGCGGCGCTGGGTCCAGAATAACGGTTTGACCACCCCGGATGGTTGCCACGGCAATGGCGCGTTGGTTGGTGCCATCACCGCGTAGGCGGAATGCACCGCTGACCCCTTGGAAGCCAGCACTTTGCGTCAGCGAGGATTTGGTCAATGCGTTGCTGCTGCCTTGGGCAATCAAAGCACCAACAGCTGCGATGCCGTCGAATGCCAGACCACCAACCGGGTGGGGCGGTTCACCATAGGTCGCTTGATACCGGTTTGAAAACGCGGCGGCGCGGGCAGGATCAGGAAGCGCGAACCACCCGTTCTGCAGGCCCGGCAAAGCCAATGTCTGGGCCGGAACGTCCCACCGTGTCAGGCCAATAAACTGCGAGGAGTCTGAACGCACACCGGCATCTGGCAAGAGAGACGCAAACAATGGCAGTGCACCAGATGGCGTGGACGTCATGAACACCGCATTGGCGCCCGCACTTTCAACAGCCGCTTTGACCCGTGGCACCGCTGCTGCGACCCCGTCTTGTGTCAACTGATAGTCAACATTGGCCACCACTTGTGCGCCATTCCTTGCGGCGGCTTGCTGGATTGCATTGCGCCCAAGTTGCCCGGACACATCCGTTGAATGAACAACAGCAATCCGATTGCGACCTTGGCTGGCTGCATATCCCATTAAGCGATTTGCTGTGTTATCAAAGGTGGGTCCTAAGATAAAAACATTGCCCCCTGCGATGGTCGGGTTGTTCGAAAAGGCCAGCACATTCACATTGTTGCCTGCAACTGCGACGCCAACGGCGTTGGCAGCTTCCGCGAATAGCGGCCCAACGATGATCTTTGCGCCTTCTGCCACCGCCTGCTGTGCGGCTGAGGCCGCAGTAGACGCGTTGCCGGCTGTTCCATAGACCCGCAGATCAATCTTTGCGCCACGCAGTTCGGACACGGCCAAGCGGGCTGCGTTTTCCAGACTTTTGGCAAGCAAATCATCAGACGGGTTGCCGCCGCCACGGGGAACCAGCAATGCAACCGGCACCGCAACATCCGGATTTATTTGTTGACCGGTATTGCCGCCACCAACCCCAGACAGGTTAATGGGTTCACAAGCAGCAAGTGCCAGAAATGCGCATGCCGCGGCCGCGCGTGACCAAATCTTGCGGGTGGAATTGAAAACAGCAAACATAATACGGTACTCCCTCATCGTGGCAGCCCTGTTCCGGGCCTTTTTCCTAAGCCGCAATCATAGAGACAGCGAAAGGCGGGTCCAGCGTTGAATTTCATTCGGCAAAGCCTTGCACCAGGTTTATACCTTGTTGGTGTGCCAATTGGGACCGCAAGAGACATCACGCTGAGGGCGTTGGATGTTTTGGCATCAGCAGATGTTTTGGCTGCGGAAGATACCAGGTCACTCCGAAAATTGATGGAAATCCATGGGGTTCCCTTAGACAATCGTCGCATCTTGGCGCTGCATGACCACTCGGGGCAGGGGGTTCAATCACGCCTGTTAAGTGATATTTCCGAAGGAAAAAGCGTGGCTTACGCATCCGAAGCTGGAATGCCGCTGATTGCGGATCCGGGATTCGAATTGGTGCGCGCCGCGGCTGAGGCAGATTTGCCTGTCACGTCCGCTCCGGGGCCGTCTGCCGTTCCAACGGCGTTGGCACTTGGGGGCTTGCCCACCGATGCCTTTCATTTCGCCGGCTTCTTACCTGCGTCCAAAAGCGCACGGCGCAAAGCACTGGCCACCTTAAAGGAGGTGCCCGCAACACTCGTCCTTTTCGAATCGCCACGACGCTTAGGGGCGTGTCTCAAGGATGCCGCCGAGGTTCTTGGCGGAACTCGAAAAGCCGCCATCTGCCGGGAACTGACCAAGAAGTTTGAACAAGTTCTGCGTGGAACATTGCCCGAACTGGCTGAACGCATTTCTGCGAGCCCTGTCAAAGGCGAGATTGTTTTGTTGATCGAACGGGGCGAAAAAGATGCGGACGTTAGCGAAATCTTCTTGGATGACGCGCTAAAAGAGGCGTTAAAAACGCTGTCACTGAAAGACGCCGTCGCCTTTGTAACGGAACAGACAGGCTTAAAGCGACGGCATGTGTATCAACACGCATTGGACCTGCAAAAAGAAGGTTAGTGTGTTGCGTTGCAAAGGATGAATGCGATGCCTTTAGGTACTGTGCCTGAAAATCCAGGTGCTGGGGTGACGCGGCACCGACAGAAGGCGGGCAAGACAGGATATCTCAAAGGCCTGTCTGCAGAAGACCAAGTTATCCGCCACTATGCGGCCTTTGGCGCAACGCTGCTGCATCAAAGGTGGCGCGGTACATCCGGGGAATTGGATCTGGTCCTGCAACATGGGGATGACATCGTTATTGTCGAAGTCAAAGCCAGTCGCAACTTTGCGCGTGCAGCGCACCGGTTATCCGGCCATCAGATCCAACGGATTTTTCAAACCGCAGAAGAATTTCTTACGACGTGCCCGCTTGGTCAGTTGACGTCGATGCGTTTTGATGTGGCATTGGTCGATGGGGCTGGACGCATCGAAATCATTGAAAATGCACTGATGGATGTCTGACCCATTGCACCCTGACGGGTGCTGCTCCATTTAGGAGACAGCAACAAGTCAAGGATCTGCACATGAAAGTCGCCTTCCAAATGGACCCGATCGGCGCGGTGGACATCAACGCGGACAGCTCGTTCCGGCTCGCGGAAGAGGCGCAGACGCGGGGGCATTCGCTGTTTTTTTACACTGCGGATCATCTTGCCTTTCAAGAAGGCCGCATCACAGCGCGCGGCCATGATTTGACCGTTCAGCGCGTGCAAGGTGATCATGCGCAACTTGGCCAGGAACGTGAAGTGGACCTGTCAGACTTTGATGTCGTTTGGCTGCGTCAGGATCCACCTTTTGATATGCATTATATCACGACGACGCATCTGCTGGATCGGATCATGCCAGATACTTTGGTTGTGAACGATCCTTTTTGGGTTCGCAATTATCCAGAAAAACTGTTGGTTCTGGAATTTCCCGACCTGACCCCGCCGACCACAATCGCGCGTGATTTGACCACGATTAAAGCGTTCAAGGAAAAGCATGGCGATGTGATCTTGAAACCGCTCTATGGCAATGGCGGGGCGGGCGTTTTTAAACTGACCAAAGACGACAGAAACCTGTCATCGTTGCATGAGTTGTTTACTGGATTTTCTCGGGAACCTTTGATTGTTCAGAAATTCCTGCCGGATGTGTCCAAAGGCGACAAACGCGTGATTTTGGTGGATGGAGATCCAATTGGCGCCATCAACAGGGTACCCGCTGCGGGCGAGACACGTTCCAACATGCATGTTGGTGGGCGCCCCGAAAAAATTGGGCTAACCGATCGTGACAAAGAGATTTGCGCAAAAATCGGCCCTCTGTTGCGTGAAAAAGGGCAAGTGTTTGTTGGGATCGACGTCATTGGCGACTATTTGACCGAAATCAACGTGACATCCCCAACGGGCATTCAAGAGCTTGAGCGGTTTGATGGCATCAACGTCGCTGCGGCGATTTGGGAAGCGATTGAAGCGAAACGTGCATGAGTGTCCTAAAACACCTTTTGAATTGGTATTTTCGGACTTTTGAACGGCCTTTCTTGGAAAACGCAGCTGGTCCGGCGGAAGTTCGGCACAATCTCAACCAAAAAGCGCGTTTTTTGTTTCATGGACCTTTCGGTGTCACTGTTGCTGACATTGTGTTGGGCGGACGTCCTGCACTGCATGTGGCACCCGACAGGGACGGACCTTCGATTTTGTATTTTCATGGGGGTGCCTACGTGTTCGGCAACCCCAAGACACATGTCGCGATGATCTCGACTTTGACCAAAAAGGCAGACGCGCAGGGATATTTGTTGGATTACAGCAAAGCCCCTGAAAATCCATTTCCAGCGGCTATCGAAGATGCAGAAGCAGCATGGTTGGATCTGATCGGCGCCGGTAAAGACCCACAGACGTGTTTTCTTGGCGGCGATAGTGCCGGCGGGGGCTTGGCGTTGGCATTGTTGGCAGTTCTGATTGAAAAAGGTCACCCATTGCCTGCCGGTGTTTTTGCCTATTCGCCTTTGACGGACATGACGTTTTCTGGGCCTTCAATACAAGAGAATGCGCAAAAAGACGTTATTTTGCCCGCGCACCGTGTTGAAGACATGGCGGATCTGTATTTGGGGGATACGCCACGTGGCGACCCACGCGCCAGTCCCTTGTTTGCAGATTTCAAAGGGGCACCACCTGTGTATTTGATGGTTGGGGATACCGAAATATTGCGCGATGATTCCTTAAGGCTTCGCGACCACTTGGAAGCGCAGAATGTCGACGTTACGCTAGATGTTGAACATGATGTTCCTCATGTGTGGCAGATTCTTCACAACATGTTACCCGAAGCACGACGGTCTTTGGACAAGACGGCGGCCTGGATCAAGCAGCAGATGCAAGTGACAAGCGAAAGCTAACGGCCTCGCCTATGTGATCTCTGCGCACGTTGGTGTCCCCTGCCAAATCTGCAATCGTGCGTGCCACCCTCAACACGCGGTGATACCCGCGCGCAGATAGGCCAAATCTCTCGGCCGCTTTGATCAATAGATCACGTCCTTCTGCGTCTGGTTTGGCAATTTCTTCCAATATTTCACCGGATGCATCCGCGTTGCTGCGCAAGCTGTCATGTTCGGCAAAGCGTGCTGATTGAATTTTGCGGGCTTGAACCACACGGGTTGCCACATCAGAAGACGTGTCGCCAGTGGATGGAAGGTCAAGATCCTGAAATGCGACAGGGGGCACTTCTACACGCATGTCAAATCGATCCATCAAAGGGCCTGAGATGCGCCCAAGGTAATCCTCGCCACAGTGGGGTACGCGTGCGCAGGCTTTGGCAGGATCTGTCATATAGCCGCACCGACAGGGGTTTGCTGCGGCGATCAGCATGAATTGGCAGGGATATTTGATGTGGGCATTTGCGCGGGCAACCATCACCTCACCTGTTTCAATGGGTTGGCGTAAAGTTTCCAAGACTGTGCGCGGAAATTCGGGAAACTCGTCCATGAACAAAACGCCGTTATGTGCGAGTGACACCTCCCCGGGTTTGGCGCCGCGGCCGCCGCCGATGATGGCCGCCATAGAGGCTGTGTGATGCGGTTCGCGAAATGGGCGCGCGCGTGAAATTCCGCCTTCGTCAAGCAACCCCGATAGCGAGTGGATCATGGATGTTTCCAACGCTTCTTGCGGGCTCAGAGGTGGTAAGATGCTGGGAAGCCGTGCAGCAAGCATGGATTTACCGGATCCCGGAGTGCCGACATAGATCAAATGATGCCGTCCTGCCGCCGCGATTTCCAGTGCACGTTTGGCTCTTTCTTGTCCTTTGACATCTGCCAGATCCCGCAAGGACGGATTATTCTGCACTTCGCCTGCTTCTGCCGGGGCAATGGGGCGTTGACCCGTTACGTGTTGGATGACTTCAGCAAGGGATTGCGCGCCAATGACTTGCGCGGTTGCAACCCAAGCAGCTTCTGCGCCACACGCGGCCGGGCAAATCATGCCACGATCCTCGGATGCGGCAGCCATTGCAGCGGGGAGCGCGCCGTTGACGGCGACGAGCGAACCATCAAGTGACAGCTCCCCTAACGCCACGCTGGCTTCGATGGCGTCACGTGGCACGATTTCCATGGCACTCAAAAGAGCAAGCGCAATTGGAAGGTCGAAATGAGAGCCTTCCTTGGGAAGGTCAGCGGGAGAAAGGTTGATCGTGATCCGTTTTGACGGCAGCGCAATGGCCAGCGCAGTCAATGCTGCGCGCACGCGATCCCGGGCCTCGGAGACTGCCTTATTGGGAAGCCCAACAATCGAAAAGGATGGAAGCCCCGGCGAAATGGCACATTGCACTTCGACTGTTCTGGCTTCGACGCCTTCAAAGGCAACTGTATACGCTTTGGCAACCATAAGGCCCCTTCCCGACTATTCTTAACGATTAGAGGGGTCATGGTTAGTGAATGGTTAACTTCGGTAAAAAGGACGCGAAATCGCTGTGAATAATCACAACGTGAGCTGAAGCTCACCTTACAAGGACGCCTTCTGTAGGGTGAGCTTCAGCTCACGCCGCGTCAAATCAATG
>CALHST010000284.1 GCA_938038825.1 uncultured Paracoccaceae bacterium
TCTTTACCCGAGGTGATCACGATGCCTTTGACAGCATCATCTGCCAGCGCATCATCAATGGCCGTGTCTAATTCGCTTAGACCATTCAGGCTCATGACATTCATGGTTTTTCCGGGAACGTCCCAAGTGATGATCGCGACGCCATCGTCGCCCTTTGTCAGTGTGAAATCGGTCATGTTTTCGTCCTTTCTTGGATCGCGCGCTGTGTGATCAGGCTCGCTTTTTGGTCTTGATCGGCGTATAAAACGTGATCTTTTGCCAGCGCGTTTGTTACAGAATGCAGGAACCAGTGGGTGCCGGTCCGGCGCAAAATCATTCGGGATTTAACGGCTTCAAGCGCGTGTGTTCCATCGCGCATGAAGTGCGTAGTGTGATAGCCGCATATCGTGTCGCCACTGATAAATTCGGCATGGTCTGCGATGCGGGCACAATTGTCGATTTTGTGACGCTCCAGCAATTCGCTTAACGTGTCAAAAAACGGACGCACCTCTGATTTATCGCAGATGATATCGTCATTCACCAGGGTGTGCGATGTGTATGGAAAATTAAGCATCGAACAATATGCATCAAAATCACCAGCGACGTTGGTGCGGGTAAGCGCGTTGAGAAACCTTTGATACAACGCCATGGGTTGGGCCGCGTCACGTCTGGCGTCTGTTTTGCTCGCACGCAGGGAATTGGTATCGCATTGTGCCACCCGCATGATGCGCACGGGCCATGTTCCATGCGCATACTCGCCAATGTTTTCTACCAACTTCCAAGTCTTCGTGAAACGCCGCAAAACAATCTGCGTGACAAAGCCGGGCATCACAGGTGTCGCGTTTCGCAATACATGCGTGACGTGAACCCCCGAGATGTAATCATCATTTAGATACTCAGCCGAGTCCACCAGACGGATGTACTGATTGGCACCCAACGCGTGCAACGATGCGCTGAAAGTCTGCATCCCGCTGACAAGATCTTCCCGGGTTTCAATTACAGTGCGATTGTCTTTGGCTTGATGCAGATAGGGAAGGCTGAAAAACTCAAGCAACTGATCGCCATCCGCCTGAAGAATGGGACCGGACGCTTTGTCCAACCAATCTTGGTAAATGGCAGCAGGATCAGACGACATGGGTTTTAGCCTTTCTATCCGTTACACGCGTTCGATGATTGTGGCGGCACCCATTCCAGAGGCGATGCACAAAGTGGCCAAACCCGTTTCTTTGTCCTGACGTTCCATCTCGTCCAGCAACGTGCCGATGATCATAGCACCTGTGGCCCCCAAAGGGTGGCCCATCGCGATCGAGCCGCCATTCACGTTGACCTTGCCAGGGTCCACATCAAACGCTTGCTGGAAACGCAGCACGACCGACGCAAACGCCTCGTTCACTTCGAACAAATCAATGTCGCCAATGTCCATGCCACTGTCGGCAAGGATCTTTTGCGTGGCAGGCACCGGGCCTGTGAGCATGATGGTGGGATCTGTCCCGATTTTGCAGGTTTGGCGGATGCGCGCACGGGGCTTCAGCCCGTATTTTTCACCGAACTCTTTGTTGCCGATCAGTACAGCCGCAGAGCCATCTACAATACCCGAAGAGTTCCCTGCGTGGTGGATGTGGTTAATCTTTTCCAGATGCGGGTACTTCATCAATGCCACCGCATCAAAGCCGGGCATAACTTCACCCATCGCTTGGAATGACGGATTCAATGCGCCCAAAGACTGCATATCTGTGCCCGGGCGCATGTATTCGTCGTGATCCAGAATATCCAACCCGTTTTGATCTTTGATTGTCACAACCGAGTTTGCAAAGCGCTGATCATCCCATGCCGCTTTGGCGCGTTTTTGGGATTCAACGGCCAACGCATCCGCGTCATCGCGGCTAAACCCATATTCGGTTGCAATGATATCCGCCGAAATGCCCTGCGGAACAAAATAAGTCGACATTGCAAGGCTTGGGTCCACAGCAATGGCTGCCCCGTCAGATCCCATCGTAACGCGGCCCATCATTTCGACCCCGCCTGCAATATATGCCTGACCGGCGCCGCCTTTGACTTGGTTTGCGGCCAAATTCACGGCCTCCATGCCCGATGCACAGAAGCGGTTGATTGCGAGGCCCGGAATGCTTTCGTCCAAATTAGAACCCAATACAGCCGTGCGCGCCAAACAGCCGCCTTGTTCCATAACTTGGGTGACATTGCCCCAAATCACGTCCTCGACTGCATGGCCTTCAAGGTTATTGCGCTCTTTCAACGCGTTCAGAATTTGCGACGACAGACGCGCTGCGGTTACTTCATGCAGCGAGCCGTCTTTGCGCCCTTTGCCGCGTGGCGAGCGGACGGCGTCATAAATATATGCTTCGGTCATGATCGGGATGTCCTTTCAAGGTCATTCGGTTTGGAACCAACGTGGGCCGTTGCCCCGTTGGCATTCAAGATGTGTCGTTGCGTCAGTCCCGGTCAGCAGGCGAGCCGGGCATGAGGTCATAGGGATGCTTCCAACCGGGAAGGGCGGCAATGGTGTCCAGCCAGCGATTGATATTGGACCATTCTGCCCGATCAAACCCGAACGGCTCTGGGTAATAGAGATACCCACAGCAAGAGAAATCCGCATTTGTGGGGCCATCGCCCACAATAAAGTCGCGTCCCGCGAGGTGGGAGTCGAGCACCTGATACGCAGCCTTTAAGCGCCCCAGATTAAACGCGATCACATCGGTGGGGCGTTTGTCTTCGGGTAAGAAATTCATCAAAAACCGAGTCATGCCAGCCATCGAGCTAAGCTTGTGGTTGTCCCAAAGCACCCAGCGCAGCACGTCATATGTGTCATCCTTGGTACCGCCGAACTTGCCGGTCTTGTCCGTGATATATTGCTGAATAACGCCTGATTGGCTGAAAATCCGATCCCCGTCTATCAAAAGGGGGGCTTCGCCCATGACATTCTTGGCACGGTACTCAGCGGTTCTGGATGCACCTCCAAAGAAGTCGACTTTGACAGGGTCCCAATCAAGACCGGACAGTTGGAGAGGCAGAGCAGCCTTGTAGCTGTTTCCGGATTCTCCGAAGCAATGCAATTGCATGGTCATAGTGCGATGCGCCTCCTGTCGCATGTGTGGCATATGTTTTTGTGGGGGTTTTGCACCCCCACACCCCGCAGGATATTTTTGGCAAAAAGAAAACGATGGCGAGGTTATAAGGCACGCGCGATCAGTTCTTTCATGATTTCGTTTGTTCCACCGTAGATTCTTTGGACGCGCGCGTCTGCCCACATCTCGGCGATGGCGTATTCTTGCATGAAGCCGTAGCCGCCATGAAGTTGAACGCAGTCGTCGAGCACTTCACCTTGCGTGTCGGTGAGCCAATATTTGGCCATAGAAGCTTTGTCAGAGGTCAAACAGCCGGCCATGTGTTCTGAAATACATTGGTCCAGAAAGGCGCGGGCAACGGTGGTTTTGGTTTTGATTTCGGCAAGTTTGAAGCGTGTGTTCTGAAATTGGGTTAAAGGGCCGCCAAACGCCTCGCGTTCTTTGCAATATTGGATTGTCCGGGTCACAGCCCCTTCCATCGCACCAACTGCTCCGCAAGCGATCGTGAGCCGTTCCTGCGGAAGTTGCTCCATCATTTGATAAAAGCCACGGCCTTCTTCTCCGCCAAGGATGTTTTCCGGGGGAATTTCGACATTGTCGAAAAAGAGCTCTGACGTATCTGCGGCGTGCATGCCGACTTTTTCCACATTGCGACCCCGGGCAAAGCCGTCAGCTTGGTCTGTTTCCAGAGCGACCAAAGAGATGCCTTTGGAGCCTTCAGTTGGATCTGTTTTTGCGGCCACAAGGATGAGGTTGGCGTGCTGACCGTTTGAGATAAAGGTCTTTTGCCCAGATAAGCGATAGGCGTTTCCGTCGCGGATGGCATGGGTTTTAATGGATTGGACATCTGACCCGGTCGAGGGTTCTGTCATCGCCAGAGCGCCGATAAGATCCCCAGAAACAAGTTGAGGCAGCCAGCGCTGTTTTTGCTCTTCCGTGCCGTAGGTCAGGATATAGTGCGCGACGATGGGTCCGTGGATCGGATACCCCCAACTGGCGAAATTGGCGCGGTTGGATTCAATGATGATGGCCGCTTCGTGTCCGAAATCTCCGCCGGGTCCGCCATATTCTTCTGGAACGGACGGGCACAGCAGGCCGATACCCGCGGCTTGTTTCCATGCAGAGCGATCCATCTGCCCTTGTTTGCGCCAGCGTTCAAACTGTGGCGCCCATTCCGCAGCGATGAATTGCGCAACCATATCAGACAGCATGTGATGCTCTTGCGTCATCCATGTGGTTGGTGTCGCCAAGCTGTTCATCGTTCCCCCAATGCGTTTTTAACGCTTTCTGTCGCCCAGTTCCGCCTTAAACAGGCGCATCCGGGCGATCAGGTTTTCTTCGTTGATGACGCTGGCGAAGTTCTCGAACAAAAAGCTGAGAACTTCGCCTTCATCCAGATCCCAATCCTTGCCCAAAGCTTTCAAGCGGCGATAGCCATCTTCCGTCATAGCAACAGGGAAACGGCGCGTGGTCCGGAAACGTTTAGGCATTCAGATCAAGGTCCTTGTAGGGTGTGCTTCAGCACACGCCTTTTTTGAGTTTAAAAATTTGCAGCGTCCAACGCCATCACTGTATCCGCCCCAGATTGGATCCGGCTGAGATGCAATGCCGTTGCAGGCAGTTGACGTGCCATGAAATAGCGCCCCGTGGCGATTTTGGTTTCGTAAAACGCGGTGTCTGACGTGCCCGCGTCTAAAGCTTGTTTTGCAGCCCAAGCCATCCGTGTCCACATCACGCCCAAGCAAACTTGGCCGAACATATGCATAAAGTCATAAGAGCCGGCCAATGCATTGTTTGGATTTGTCATGCCGTTTTGCATGAAGTACATGCCTGCTGCTTGCAAATCTTTAGAGGCGGCTTTGAGTGGTTCCAGGAATTCTTGGTCGAATGCCGCGTCCTGGCCTTTCAATTCACCAATTTGCGCTTTGACCAGATCAAAGAACGCCATCACGTGTTTGCCGCCATCTTGCGCCAATTTGCGCCCAAC
Source organism: uncultured Paracoccaceae bacterium (assembly GCA_938038825.1). GTDB lineage: Bacteria > Pseudomonadota > Alphaproteobacteria > Rhodobacterales > Rhodobacteraceae > Aliishimia. Next base: position 5,050 of record CALHST010000284.1, read on the forward strand.
CAGATCCAAAGCCTGTACGCCATTTGCGCCTTCATAAATCTGGGCAATCCGGGCATCGCGGGTGAATTGTGACATGCCCCACTCTTCGATGTAGCCATGTCCGCCATAGACTTGCTGCGCTTTGACAGTGTTGTCGTAACCAACATCCGTCAGGAAACCCTTGATGACAGGTGTCAGCAAGGAGACCAGTCCGTCCGCGTCTTTGTCGCCCTTGCGGTGCGCCTGGTCAAGCAATGTGGCCCCCCAAAGAATGAACGCGCGTGCGCCTTCAGCGAAGGATTTTTGATCCATAAGAGACCGGCGGATATCTGGGTGTACGATCAACGGATCTGCTGGGCCATCGGGATTTTTTGTTCCGGTCACATCGCGCCCTTGCAGGCGGTCCTTGGCGTATTCCAGCGCGTTTTGATAGGCCACGTCGGATTGTGCCAACCCCTGCATGCCCACACCCAGACGGGCCTCGTTCATCATGGTGAACATAGCGCGCATGCCTTTGTGTTCGTCGCCAATCAAATACCCTGTGGCGTCGTCATAATTCATGACACAGGTCGAGTTTCCATGGATTCCCATTTTTTCTTCGATGTTTCCACATGCAACGCCATTGCGCGCGCCCAGTGTGCCATCGTCATTTACGAGTACTTTTGGAACAATGAAAAGGGAGACGCCTTTGATCCCTTCGGGTCCGCCTGCGATTTTGGCAAGGACCAAGTGGATGATATTGTCGGCCATGTCATGCTCGCCAGCGGAGATAAAGATTTTCTGGCCACTGATTTTGTAAGAGCCATCCGCCTGAGGTTCAGCCTTGGTGCGCATAAGGCCCAGATCTGTTCCGCAGTGAGGCTCTGTCAGGTTCATGGTGCCGGTCCATTCGCAGCTGACCATTTTCGGCAAATAGGTGTCTTTTTGCTGTTCAGACCCATGCGCCAAAATCGCAGATGCGGCGCCATGGGTCAGGCCTTGATACATAGTAAAGGCTTGGTTCGCGGCCGAGAAATATTCACCGACAGCACTACCGATGACGGCGGGCATGTTCTGCCCTCCATATTGTTCGGGCATATCCAGGCCGGTCCAGCCGCCTTCTTTTACCTGTTCAAACGCGTCTTTGAAACCTGCGGGGGTGCGCACAACTCCGTTTTCCAGCGTACAGCCTTCGGTATCACCGATCACGTTCAAAGGTTGCACCACATCGCGGCACAATTTCCCGGCCTCTGTCAGAATTGCGTCCGTAAAGTCAGCCTCTAACTCATCATATCCAGGCACATCCATGTCTGTGATTTTCAGGACGTCGTGCAGCAAGAATTGCGTGTCTTTGACTGGGGGATTGTAGATTGGCATGTGATGCTCTCCTGATGGTTGGGAGGTTTATTCGGCGGCCCGTTTGGGCTTGTTCATGGATGCGACAAAACGTTCGCCCCACTTCAATTGTTCTTTGAGATCAGCAATGGTTTCTGTCAGCTCGTCACGTTGACGTTCCATGTCGGCAAGGCGCTGACGTGCCACTTCATATGTCTTGGCAATCTGGGTGTGTTGCTGATCGCCAATATCGTACAGTTCCAACAATTGGCGAATTTCTTCGAGGGAGAACCCAAACCGTTTGCCACGCAAAATCAGCTGCAGACGCGCGCGGTCGCGCTTGGTGAACAGCCGTCTTTGGCCTTCACGAATTGGAAACAGCAGCTCTTTGGATTCATAGAATCTTAGCGTCCGGGGCGTGACATCGTAGGTGTCACACATCTCGCGGATTGTCATTGTTGCTTCACTCATGATGCATACCCTGATGTGAGTCGAATTCGGCGGGGATCGCCTCGGATGACTGGAATATAGACATACTTGACGTTGACGTAAGGCGTACGTCACGTCACTTTTGTTGACGAGACTGTGAGACGCTGCGTCATGACGGCAAGAATTTTCAGTCGGACGGGCTTCATCGCAATTTTTTTGGATGGGCTGACGCGAAACGGCGCCCATCGCTTAGACGGTGGCTTCTGTGCAAAACGCAATGCCGCAGCGCGATAAGGTCCGTGAGACAGAAGGATGATACCTGACGCGGGGTTTGATCTGCATCCTGCCGAGCCGTTTAAAACCACAACGACATGACCAATCGGCGCAAGACACATGGACCAGGTTAGGTTACCCAGACTTCAACGTCTTTGCCACATTGTCGCGCAAGGATGTCAATTCATCGATGGCTTCGTTAAGTTGCACACGCTGTTCCGCCAGTTCGCCCAGTTGGCTATCAGCCATATCAACCCAAGCCCGCATCTGCGCCTCAGTGCCTTCGTTTTCATAGATCAACAGCCATTGGCGGATGTCTTCCAATTGAAATCCGAACTTGCGGCCCCGCATGATCAACTTCATCCGCGCAACTTCGCGGGACCCGTACAGCCGCGAGCGGCCTTCGCGGTCGGGCTGCAGCAATTCAATATATTCGTAGTAACGCAATGTGCGCGGCGTCACATCGAACTTGGCGCACATCTCTTTGAAGGACAGACGCGTCTCTGTCATGTGGTCGCTCACTCCCTGATTGCCCAAAGGTTAATCATAAGACACCGCCAGCGCAACAGGTGGCCTTGCACATAAGGCGTGGTCATGCTCAGAACGGGGGGTAAACACGAGGCAGCACACTCATGGTCGACAAAACTGCGATTGCAAAGCAATTCATCGAAGCGATCCCCCATGCGCGCGCGCTTGGCATGACATTGACAGAAATTTCTGCAGGAGAAGCCGCCATATCAATGCCCTATGCAGATCATCTGGTTGGGGATCCGCGCACCGGTGTGATTGCCGGGGGGGCTGTATCGGCGCTGATGGATACCTGTTGCGGCGCGGCTGTGATGTCACATCCCTCTAACCCCGGAGGAACGGCAACCATTGATTTGCGAATTGATTATATGCGTGCCGCGACACCGGGCCAGACTGTGACCACCAAGGCGACTTGCTATCACGTGACCCGGTCCGTCGCCTTTGTTCGGGCCACGACCTGTGATGAAGACACCGGCAATCCCGTAGCCACGGCCACCGGAGCCTTTACTGTGGAGGGGCGCTGATGGCACGGTCGCGCCCTGAACCCGTTCAAGTCGTGAAGCAACGTCGCGATGCCACGTTGCGCGCCCTAGTCGAAGGGGTGCCGTATATCCGTTTCATGGGAATATCGTTTGACCGACGCGGCGACGAGCTCACCGGTGTAATGGCTTTTGACGACAAGCTGATTGGAAACCCGTTGCTGCCTGCATTGCATGGCGGTGCTACGGCGGCCTTTCTTGAAGTGACAGCCGTAATCACCCTGAGCTGGGCCTATCTTTGGGAAGATATCGAAAGCGGAGAGATCGACGCGGATCATTTGGCTGATAACTTGCCCCGTCTGCCGAAAACCGTAGATTTTACAGTGGACTACCTGCGTTCTGGGCTGCCACGTGATGCTTACGCGCGGGCGCGGATCAACCGATCTGGCCGCCGATACGGCTCTGTGCATGTTGAGGCATGGCAGGACAATCGCGACAAACTGTTTGCCCAGGCAACCGGGCACTTCGTGATGCCACCCCGCGAGCCGTGACAGACCTGACACCTCCACAACCATTGACACACAGACGGGTTTTGCGGATTGCCCTGCCCATCGTTTTATCCAGTGCCACTGTGCCTTTGTTGGGTGTGGTTGACACTGGTGTTGTGGGTCAAATGGGTGACGCGATCCCCATCGGCGCGGTGGGAATTGGGGCGATCATCCTGACCAATATCTACTGGATTTTTGGCTTTTTGCGCATGGGGACCACGGGCTTAGTGGGGCAGGCGGCAGGCGCCGGAGACGATGGGGAAGTGTCTGCTTTGTTGACGCGTGCCTTGATGATTGGATTCGGGGGCGGGCTGCTGCTTGTGTTGCTGCAGACTTGGATCTTCCAGGCAGCATTTGCCATCTCACCAGCTTCGGCTGAGGTCGAAGCGTTGGCTGACACATATGTGCGCATTCGCATTTGGTCAGCCCCGGCGGCAATCGCGATCTATGCGCTGACAGGGTGGCTTGTCGCGATGGAGCGCACGGGCAGCGTATTGATCCTGCAACTGGTGATGAATGGGATCAACATCACGTTGGACCTTTGGTTTGTTTTGGGGCTTGGCTGGGGTGTGAGCGGTGTGGCGATTGCGACAGTCATCGCAGAATGTGTTGCCGTGTTGCTGGGTTTGTATTTGTGCCGAAGCGCTTTTGCCGGACCTGCTTGGCGCGCTTGGTCTGCAGTGTTCAATCGGGTTGAACTTGTACGCATGGCACAGGTGAGCGGCGATATTTTGGTGCGTTCTGCGGCACTTCTGACGATCTTCACGAGCTTTACGTTTTTGTCGGCGCGGTTCGGAGACGTGACACTTGGCGCAAATCAGGTGTTGATCCAGTTTCTGTCGATTTCGGCCTTTGCTTTGGATGGGTTTGCACATGCCGCTGAAACGCTGGTTGCCAGAGCGGTGGGGCGCAAGGATGCAGTAAGGCTGCGTCGCGCGGCAGTACTTTGCACGTTATGGAGCGGGATTTCAGCAGGCTTTATGGTACTGGCATTTGCCCTTGCGGGGCCTGCGCTGATTGATCTGATGACCACCTCACAGGCCGTGCAACAAGATGCCCGGACTTATCTGTGGTGGGTGGTTTTGTCGCCAATTTTAGCCGTATGGGCGTTTACTTTGGACGGCATTTTCATTGGGGCCACACGGGGCGCTGATCTGCGCAACATGATGCTGCTGAGTTTGGGGATTTACAGCCTAGCGGTGGTGCTTTTGATGCCAAGTTTTGCCAATCACGGTTTGTGGTGTGCCATTTTGATTTCGCTCGTCGCGCGGGCTGTGACGCTAGGCGCCCGATACCCCGCATTGGAACGGGACGTCGCGCGACAAAATTGAGGCGCCTTCGGCGCCGCGCGATGTTTTGCTTTGCCTGCAGCAAAGCGGTGCCTCCGGCGGAGGTATTTTTGACCAAAAGAACTTGGATCAGCTGATCAGGGACAAGACGTTTTCAGGAGGGCGACCGATCACGGCACGGTCAGTATGAAAAGCAATGGGACGCTCAATAAGAATTGGGCATTCGGCCATTGCATCAAGCAATGCGTCTTCGCTGTCTACTTCATCAAGATTTTGATCTGTGTAGGTTTTTTCGCCCGTTCGGATCATGGCAGAGGGGGGGAGGCCAAGTTTATGCGCGATGCGGTTTATTTCGTCGCGTGTTGGGCAGTCTTCCAAGTATTTTCGAATCTCGATTTTTGCCCCAGAATCTTGCAAAAGGGCCAAGGCTTGGCGGGATTTTGAGCAGCGCGGATTGTGCCAGATAATAATCACAGCCAAATGTCCTTATCGGTGCCTACTGCATCAGAGATATGTGCAAACCCGTCATTTTCAAGGAGCCCGTCGAGGCCATATATGATATCTTCCACTAAGCTAAGCCCCTGATAGACCAAAGCTGTATAGAGTTGCACGGCATGTGCACCGGCTTTGATTTTGGCATAGGCATCTTGCGCGGAACTCACACCGCCGACGCCGATCAATGGAATGTCTGTTTGGTTGGCAAGTTTCGCAAGTACTCGCGTCGATTTTTCAAAAACAGGAACGCCAGAAAGGCCGCCGGTTTCATTTTTGTGGCGGCTTTTAAGCCCGTCCCGATCCAGCGTGGTGTTGGTGGCGATGATTGCAGAAAGCTGGTTTTGCTGTGCAATATCTGCGATTTCAGAGAGTTCTGTGTCAGTGAGGTCTGGCGCGATTTTCAGAAAAACTGGACAGGTACCACGCACCGCCATGACCCCTTGCAACAGGGTGTTCAAGGCCTCGGCACCCTGCAGATCCCGCAGCTTTTCCGTGTTTGGGGATGATACGTTTACTGTTGCAAAATCAAGATGGTCTCGGGTGTTCTTGAGAACTTTGGTGAAGTCTTCCGCGCGATTTTCGCTGTCTTTGTTAGCACCGAGGTTTAAACCAATAACAGCGTCTTTTGGCCGCTTGGCAAGGCGTTGAGCAATCGCGTCCATTCCTTGGTTGTTAAAGCCGAACCGATTGATTGCACCCTTGTCTTCGGTCAGGCGAAACAGCCGGGGTTTGGGATTTCCGGTTTGAGGGCGGGGTGTGGCGGCGCCGACTTCGATGAACCCAAAACCGGCTTGAGACAACGGATGCAGAGCTTCGGCATTTTTGTCAAAACCAGCCGCAAGGCCGACGGGATTGGGCAATGCGATGCCTGCGATCTGTGTTTTGAGGCGCGGCGAGGTCACAGGCCCAGGTTTGGGGGTAAGTCCCAGTTTCAATGCGGTTATCGCGAGTCCGTGCGCACGTTCAGGATCCATCTTGCGCAGCGCTGTCAGGCCTGTCTGTTCTGCCCATTTCATACGAAGGACGTGCCCCCGTCTGCTGGATGCGTTCTGACTAATCTTGACGTGAGTACAGAGGCCTGGCGATGAACGACAGCCGCTTGATAGTCGGGGTCCGACACCATGGCGAGGAAAGCATGTGCGTTAGGATAGCGGGCAATAAAACAAGCATCCCAAGCCTCGTCCATTGGGCCAATCAACGTGGTTTGAAAAGCGCCCCGCCAAAGGATGGATCCGCGGACTTTGTCCAGAATAGGCGCCGTTTCGCGTCCGTAATTGGCATAGGCTTCGGCCCCGGTTAAGGTTTTGTTCGCCAATGCGTGATCGTCGGGATAGGTGGCTTTGTCCTTGAAACATACAAGGTTCAACAACTCGATCGGGATGTCGCGTGGCAATGATTTGAAGGCGTCGAATTGTTCGCGTGTGGGATCGATATGATTATCGCTCATCCCATATCATCCGGAAACACATGCACGCCATCTTCAAAACCCAGTCGGTTCACGGCAACCACATCTGCACTTGTTAAGTTTCGAAAAAGATGTGGGAAAAGTGCGCCGCCTCGGCTTTCCTCCCATTTCAGACCCTTGCCCAACGTGGCTTCGTCCACTGAAACAAGCACCAGATCGGTCTCGCCTGCGAAATGCAGGCGGGCGGTCTCCGGGGCTTGGGCTGCGGTCGAGAAATGGATATAGCCATCTTGTAAATCAATGGGGGCGCCGGCGGTCTCACCG
>CALHST010000285.1 GCA_938038825.1 uncultured Paracoccaceae bacterium
TGCGGTCTTGGGTTTCTTGCTGTCGCGGAAGCCACACAATTGGCGATCGACGCTGGGGTCGATGCCGAAAAAATTCCACAAGCGCTGAAAGGGGGGCGGGCTGACAGTGCTTTGTTACAAGAATACCTCCCCCGATTTGCCGCTAAGGATTATCGTCGTACCGGTCGTATCGACAATATGGTCAAAGATCTGAACGCGGTGAATGATCTGGCCCGCCAAACGGGGACGTCTATGCCAATGACCGCGTTGTGCGGCGAGATCCATAGAATGCTGACAGCAGCGGGTTGGGGGGGCGAAGATCAAGCTGCTGTCATGGAATTTTTCAAAGGCGTCAAAGAGGAACCACCAAAATGATAACACGATTTGCCTTATTTGAAGGTTCGGTCAAACCTGAAAACGTGACGGCCTTTCGCGCGGCGGTGCAGGATCGACTTGTGCCATTGTGGACGCAATTCCCCGGCAATACCGAGGTTCGGGTCATGTTCAGCGATGACCGCGATGAAGGCGCGCCTGAATTTCCGTTGATCCTTGCCATCAGTTACCCTGACACAGCCACAATGACCGCCGCTTTGGACAGCCCCGCGCGATTTAAGTCAAAAGACGTAACAGGTGAGATCGTGGCACAATATTTTGATGGACGTATCCATCATCACGTAACGGAGCGGCATGACTTTCAGCCCTAAACCCCTATGAGCGCGCGAGTCACGATGCGCGATGTCGCCCGGTTTGTTGGTATGTCGCCGATGACGGTGTCGCGTGCATTGCGCGACGACCCCACGGTCAACGACGACACACGTGCCAAGATCCGCAAGGCGGCGCAGCAAATGGGTTATGTCTACGATACAACAGCGCAGGCGTTTCGGACCCAGAAAAGTGGCTTTGTTGCCGTGACCCTGCCGTCCGTGAATAACGCGAATTTTGCAGAAACGTTTCGCGCGTTGTCAAATGGTTTGGGAGCTGCCGATCTGCAACTGTTATTGGGCAGCACCAACTATAGCGTTGAAAAAGAAGAACAATTGGTACGCCAGCTCTTGGCGCGCAACCCAGAGGCTTTGGTTCTAACTGGGGGGTATCACAGTCAGGCGACCCGAGATTTGGTCAAAGCCGCAGCGCTTCCCATTGTCGAGATGTGGGATTTGCCAGAAGATCCTTTGGATCATGTGGTGGGGTTTTCTAACGCCGCTGCGATGACGCTGATTGTGGATCATTTGGTGGAGACCGGGCGACGCAAATTGGCCTTTGTTGGCGCATCACTGGGTGCAGATATGCGCGGTGCCGAGCGGCGCGAAGGCGCTCTGAAAGCAGCCCGCAAACATGGCTTGCCAGAGGTGGCCATCATCGATGCAGGACCCGCTCCAGTCTCTATGCGGCACGGGCTTGCGGCGATCGAAAACATCGGGCCAGACGTTGCCCAATTTGATGCATTGGTGTGCGTTTCTGATCCCGTTGCGTTTGGCTGCATGAGCGCCTTGCAACGCATGGGCCTTTCAGTTCCCGATGACATCGCCATTACGGGTTTTGGCCATTTTGAAGTGGCGAAAATCACGAATCCTCAGATCACCACCATCAATGTTCAGGCCGAAGATATCGGGCGCAAAGTGGTCGCTGTTCTGGCAGATGTTTTTGACAACGCAATACAAGGGCCCGCACGGATCGACGTCGGGTGTACTTTGGTGCCGGGCGGATCAACTTAGCCGCCGCTGTTGCGTACTGTCGATCCGGGGATCAGGCGAAATCCGATATCATGGCAATTGGTAACCGGCTCTTCCGATAGTCGCGCCATCATGACTTCCGCAGCGCGCTGGCCAAGTTTAAGATGCGAGACATGGCAAGACGTCAGACGGCGGTTCATGACCGATGCAATTGGCAAATCGCCCCAACCTGCAATCCCAATGTCGTTTGGCACATTCAAACCTTTGCCAGCACAATACTGCAGCCCACCAAATGCCATCGCATCATTCTGATAATAGATGCATTCCACGTCTTTTGTGGCTGCGAGCAGTTGTTCAGTGCCATAAAATCCGGGGTAATATGTGGCGGTATCATGCAGGCAAAGCTGCTTCACGACTGCGCCACCGGCTCCCTCAACAGCCTTGCAAAAGCCATTCAGCCGTTCGGTGGCCGCGTTCGCAGTATCGTGAGACGTACCGACATAACCGATTTTGCCATACCCCAGTGATGCCAGATACCGCCCCATATCAAAGCCGCTATCAAAGTGGTTTATGCCGACGCTGATATCCAAAGGGCTGGAATTCAAATCCCAGATTTCGACCACCGGTATGCCCGCGTTTCGCAACATCTCAGTCGCCCGCGCAGAGTGGTACCGGCCCGTCAGGATAAGTCCCGCAGGTTGCCATGACAAAACAGTGCGGATCCAGTTTTCTTCTTCTTGAAGGGTATGCTGTGTCAGCCCCAAAACGGACTGGTATCCAAAGGTACCGAGCTTGCGATCTATGCCCTCTAGCACCTGCGCGAAAACTTCGTTTCCAAGGTCCGGAATGGACACGCCGATGAAGGTTGAGCCTTGGTCACCGGCAAAAACGGTGGCCAAGCGATTCGGCAAATAGCCCAGTGCATCGACCTGGGCCATGACTCGGGCGCGGGTGTCTTCTGAATAACCACCCTCATCACGGAGTACACGGCTGGCCGTCATTTTTGAAACGCCTGCCGCTTGTGCCACTTGAGAAAGGCTTACCTTTTTGTTTTTGCTCATTTATTTACCTGTTTTCAGGTTTTTACGTTACGGGTAACTTAAGGCTTGACAGACTGTACAATCTCCCACGATGCTAGCGCAACGTTACGGGTAACTCAACAACTAGCTTGATGCCTGCACGAGGGAGGAAATGCCATGCCAAACCTGCAATCGGGTTTGCTCTTTGACGGTATCGACAAGCATTTTGGCGGCACCTATGCGCTAAAAGATGTGTCGTTAGCCGTTGGGCGGGGCGAAATCGTCGCGCTTTTGGGCGAAAACGGAGCAGGCAAATCTACTCTGATCAAGGTTCTGGGTGGTATCCACACCGCCGATGCCGGACAGGTGTTGATTGATGGTGAACCTTATCAGCACAAACCGGCTGGCTTTGGCGAACGCCAGAAAGTGGCGTTTATCCACCAGGATCTGGGCTTGATCGAGTGGATGACAGTGGCGGAAAACATTGGTCTGGCGCTTGGGTTCTCGCGCAAGAATGGCCTCATCAGTTGGAGGGACGTGGAGCATTTTGCAGTCGAAGCGCTTAAGCGCGTGGATTGCGATTTTGATCCCACTTCCCGTGTCGAAGACCTGACGCGGACGGAAAAATCCCTGGTCTCGATTGCGCGCGCTTTGGCGGTCGACAGTGAATTTCTTGTACTGGATGAGCCGACCGCATCTTTGCCAGCGGACGAAGTTGAACGGTTGTTTTCCGCGATACGGCCCCTGCGCGAAAAAGGCGTGGGTATGATTTACGTATCGCACCGACTGGACGAGATTTTTCAGATTGCCGACCGCGTGGCTGTTTTGCGCGACGGCGCTATGGTGGGTGTGCGCAGCATTGACCACACCACACCTGAAGAACTGGTTCAAAAGATTGTTGGCCGCAAGACCCGCGAAACGGTCAAAGCCACGCAAGAAATCGGGGCCCCAGTCTTGTCACTGCGCAACTTCGAAGTCGCAGGCATGCAGGGGCTCGACTTGGATTTGCAAAAGAATGAAGTGCTGGGTTTGGTCGGTCTGCGCGGTGCCGGGCACGAAGCCATTTCTCGCGCGCTGTTCGGGCTGGTGCCTTATGATGGCACCGTCAAGCTGAACGGTCAGTCCCCCGATTTGACCACCCCGCAACGTGCCTTGCAGGCAGGTGTTGGTCTGGTTGCGAAGGACCGCACGGAAGAATCTGTCGCGATGAGCCTGAGCATTCGCGAGAATACCTTTCTCAATCCGGGCGGCATTGGGCGAAAATTATTTAGTCTTCTCGCTCCCAGCAAAGAATCCGACCAAGCCGCCGCAATCGGGGCAGAGCTTGGTTTGTCACCCAACGATCCGTCGCTTGCAATCGAAGCCCTGTCAGGGGGCAATCAGCAAAAGGTTGTCATTGGTCGTTGGCTTGCAACAAACCGCAAGTTGTTGATTTGCGAAGACCCAACAGCTGGCGTCGACGTGGGGGCAAAGTCAGAAATCTATGCGCTGTTGAACCGCGCTTTAGGTCAAGGTGTTGCGATCCTGATCATGTCTACCGACTTTGAAGAGATCGCGACGATCTGTCACCGTGCGATTGTGTTCAGCCAAGGCGCCATCGTGGACGAGCTGAACGGAACGCAGTTGACGACCGAGAACCTCATTCAGTCGGCGTCAGCAGGAAACATCCAAACAAAAGGGAGCGGTGTCGATGCAATCGCTTGAATCGGGGGCCTTGGAACCAACCAAGGCGGAACTAAAAGGCCTCAGCACAGGTAAGCGGATTATGCGTTTCCTACCGGTCTATGGACTGGTGATCCTCACTGTCTTTTTGATCGGTCTGTTTTCAGTCCTTTTGCCCAATACGTTCCCGACAATGCTGAACCTGCGTTCAATTATTTCGGACAAGGCGATTATTGCCCTGTTGTCGTTAGGTGCCATGATCCCCATGGCTGCTGGGCGGATTGATTTGACAGTGGGATACGGGATCGTGCTGTGGCACATCCTGGCAATCAGCTTGCAAACCATGTTGGGCCTGCCATGGCCCATTGCCGTGGCCGTTGTTCTATTGCTTGGCGGCATCACGGGTTTCTTGAACGGTTGGTTGGTCGAAGTCGCCAAGATTGACAGCTTTATTGCCACCTTGGGAACCGGAACCGTACTTTATGCACTGGCGCTTTGGCACACAGGGGGTCGGCAAATGGTGGGATTGCTGCCCGACGGGTTTTATGCGCTGAACACCACTTTTGTCTTTGGTTTGCCCATTACGGCATACTACCTTGTTGTGATCACTGTGGTGATGTGGATCGTACTCGAATACACACCCGTTGGGCGTTATCTTTATGCCATCGGGGCGAACCAACGCGCTGCGCAGTTGAACGGTATTCCTACACGAAAATTCGTGATCGGAGCCTTCGTCGCCTCGGGTACTATGACCGCTTTGGCGGGTGTCTTGCTTGCCTCAAAACTTCGGATCGGTCAGGCCTCTGTCGGTCTTGAATTCCTGCTGCCAGCACTTGTGGGCGCCTTTCTTGGATCAACCACAATCAAACCCGGTCGGGTCAATGTTTGGGGCACCGTCGTGGGCGTGGCAATTCTGGCCGTGGGTATCTCAGGTATTCAACAATTCGGCGGTTCCTTTTGGGTTGAACCGCTCTTTAACGGGGTAACCCTGCTGATTGCTATCGGCATCGCAGGATACGCGCAGCGCAAGAAAAGTACAGAAAAGCGCTAAAATTTCAATGCAAAGGGAGGAAATCGAAATGAAGAAGCGAACATTTATTGCCGGTCTCATGGCCACGACAATGCTTGCCAGCACACCGGTGATGGCCGCAGATTGGGATGGTCCAACATCAGGGCCGGCCGCCGCAGAGGGCAAGTCGATTGTCGTCGTTGCGGGTGACCTGAAAAATGGTGGCATTCTGGGGGTGACCACCGGAGTCGAAGAGGCGGCCGCTAAAATTGGCTGGGACGTGCGTGTTCTTGATGGCGCGGGATCCATTCAGGGGCGCACCGCCGCAATTGGTCAAGCCTTGGCATTGCAAGCGGATGGTATCATTATCAACGGGTTTGACGCCGTGGAACAACAAGCGGCCCTCGAAGGCGTGGTGAACGCAGGTATCCCGATGGTGGCTTGGCATTCTGGTCCCAAAATCGGATGTGATGCGCCGGGTGGCATTTTCGCGAACGTCTCTACCGACGCGATGACCGTGTCCGAGGTTGCCGCAAAATGGGCGATTGAAGATGGTGGCGCGGATACCGGTGTGGTGATCTTTACGGACAGTACCTACCAGATCGCGATCGACAAAGCCGACCGCCTCAAGGAAACCATCGAAGCCGCCGGCGGCAAAGTGCTGGAATATGTCGACACACCAATCGCGGACACGTCGACCCGCATGGGGCCTTTGACCACATCGCTTTTGCAAAAATACGGCGACAGCTGGACCCATGCTCTTGCGATCAATGATCTGTATTTCGACTTCATGGGGCCATCGTTGGCCGCTGCCGGGCTGTCACCCGATCAGGGTCCAGCCGCCGGGTCCGCAGGGGATGGCTCAGAAGCCGCGTTCCAGCGTATTCGCTCTAATGGGTATCAAGCCATTACCGTGGCCGAGCCTTTGAACCTGCAAGGATGGCAGTTGGTCGATGAATTGAACCGTGCCGTGCAAGGGCAGGCTTGCTCTGGTTATGTCACATCGCCCGCGCTGGTGACCCCCGAAGGATTGGCGAAACTGGGTGACAGCAACGCCTTTGATCCAGATATTCCATATCGCGAAAGCTATGCGACGATCTGGGGTAAATAACCAGTCTCTCCCCAGGGGTCTTCGGTCACATTAGATCGGGGACCCCACTAAAACTTGGATAAAGAGTTTCGTGGTCTGTCTGATTTTCGCCAGACACCCATACCGTTTTTCATACGTCCAATCGATCACAAGCGCACATGTTGCAGCCAATGCGGGCCGTATCGTGTTGTCACTCGGAAAGCCTTTTACAATGTCTGAAAACCCACTTGTACAAATGCGCAATATCACCAAACGTTTTGGCGGTGTGACAGCGCTCTCCAATGTCAATCTAGACGCCTATGCCGGGGAGGTTCTGGCCATTGTCGGGGATAACGGCGCGGGGAAATCAACCCTGATCAAAGTGCTGACCGGCGTTTACCAACCCACCGAGGGTGAGATGTTTCTTGACGGCGAGAAGGTCGAATTTGCCAGCCATGCAGAAGCCATCGATATGGGTATTGATGCCGTATACCAGACATTGGCCTTGGCCGATCATCTGGATCCGGCGGCCAATATGTTTCTGGGCAACGAGCTGACCAAAACCGTGTTTGGCATGACGTTTCTGGACAATAAGCGCATGCGCTCGGAAACAGAACGGGTGCTAATGGAACGTTTGGGGGTGCAGTTGCGCTCGCTTGATGCGCCAACGGAAAGCCTGTCTGGCGGGCAACGTCAAGCAGTTGCGATTGCGCGCGCTGTGTACCACGAAGGCCTGCGGGTGCTGGTGATGGACGAACCCACCGCCGCGCTGGGCCCGCAGGAAACCGCGCGGACCCTTAAGCTGATCCAAACAGTCAAAGCCCAAGGTTTGGCGGTGATCCTTATCAGCCACTCTTTGGATGATGTATTCGAGGTGTCGGACCGCGTTCACGTGCAGCGCCGAGGCCAATGTGTTGGTGTCGTGAAGACCGCTGACAGTACCACTCAAGATGTTCTGGGCCTGATCGTTGGCGCAGAGGAGGCCGCATAATGACTACCGCAGTTGCACCCAAACCGATGACCGAACGGCTGGAGCCGTATATCGCCATCATTGGCCCGTTGGTCATGATCTTGGCGATCTTGGTGTTCATGGGCGTCGCCGAACCGGCCCGTTATTTCCGGGCCAGTAACATCAATCTGATCTTGTTGGACGCGGCGCTATACATGCCAATGGCCATGGCGATGACGTTCGTGATCACACAGCGTGGGATTGATCTTTCGATTGGCTCTATCGCTGCCTTGTCAGGCATTATGATGGCCTTCCTGATCAAACAATACGGGTTTTCCGTCTATGTCGCGGTGCCGATTGCCATTCTGATGGGCGCCGTGATGGGGTTGATTAATGGCTTGATCATCACGCGACTGAATGTGCCCGATCTGATCGGCACGTTGGCGATGGATCTGGTCTATCGGGGCTTTGCGCTTGTTCTGGCCAAAGGGCTGGTTCTTGCGCGGTTCCCTGATTTTCTGACAGATATTGGTCGAGGACAAATTCCGGGCTTTGTGCCGATCCCAGTTTTGATTGGCGTCGCGACGATGATTGGCGGGTTTATCCTGCTGCGTCGGACGTATTTCGGTCGTTACACAGTCGCCATCGGTTCCAACCCCGAAGCGGCAGAGCTGACAGGGATCTCTGTTAGCCGCCACAAAGTGTTTGCCTATGTCCTATGTGGCGCGGCGGCTGCCTTGGCGGGTGTGATGCTCACTGGAAAGTTGAACGCCATCCAGGCAACCTCGGCCCCATATTTCAACTTGCATGTTATCGCAGCGGTTGTTGTGGGCGGAACGTCCTTGTTCGGGGGGCGCGCATCTATGATCGGCTCTTTCGCAGGGGTTCTCTTGTTGTCGATGATGATCAACGCGTTGGTGACGTTGCGGATCGAGTTCTTTTGGCAATCCGTTGCCTCGGGCGTTGTGATCGTAAGTTCGGTCGCACTGTACACCTGGATGCAAAAGAAAGACCGGGATGGGGCAGGCGGGCTATTTGCTGGCCTTGCTACCCCGGATGGACAGAAAATGCTGCGCTTTAGTGCGGCCCTAATCGGTATGTTGATTGCCTTGCTGGCGATTGGCCTGCTGTTTTCCGGAAATCCAAATCCAAGCGGATAACCGGATATTTGGCGGAGTTGGCCGGGTCGGGTGTACAGCCCCGACCACGGCCGATGGCTCCGCACTCATGCAAAGGGAGGAACCAAGATGAGACTTTTAGCAACTACAGCCCTTGTGGCAAGCGCCGCATTGGCAACGATGGCGACCGCAGATGGTCATGCCACATTACCACTGAAAGAACTGCCCGGAATCGCAGATCGCGACTATTGGGTGCCAGGCGAAGTGAACGCCGAAGGCAAGCTTGAAGCCCTGCAAGCCGTTGTCGGCGCAGAGGCCGTGCCATATGCTGGATCGTTGGATAACCCGATCCAAATCGCATTGATCTACCCGTCCGCGGATACGTCCGACTTTTGGGCGCGCAACTATCTGGCGCTGACCAAACGGCTTGAGCAGTTGGGCATTGCCTTTGAGACAACTGAATTCGCAAGCCGTCAGGTGGAACACTCGTTGCAATCCACCTATGCCAACCAAGTGGCGCAAGATGGCGACTTGTATGACTATGTGATTTTTGGTCCGTCCGAACTCGCCATTCAGGCCGACAACATCGACAAGCTCGCGGCCAAGGATGATTTCAGCACCTACGTGTGGGCGTTCCATACTCCGCTGAAAGATCTGGAAAACCAGCCTGCTGCATGGTTTGATTTCTCGTCCGCTGCGGGTGCTTTGACCATGTGTGACTACATGCTGGAGCGGCTGGGCAATGACATCACGATGGCGATGAACCGGGGGATTCCGGGGATTACCGACAACCAACGCTCGGGCGATTTCAAAGCCTGCGTCGAGGAAAAAGGTAACTGGACGACGGCTTATGAACACTATGGTGAGTATCAGCGCGAAGGTGGCTTTGAAGGCACGTCA
>CALHST010000286.1 GCA_938038825.1 uncultured Paracoccaceae bacterium
TTTTCGCTGATTGATCAGTTATCCAGCGACAATGCCGCTGGTGAGTATTATTTGACAGATGCGGTCGCATTGGCGCGCAAGCAGGGGCTGACAGCCTCTGTTGTGACCTGTTCCGAAGAAGAAACCATTGGGATCAACACCCGTGCACAGCTTGCGCAAGCGGAAGGGTATTTCCAAAACCGCGCGCGGGCGCAGTTGCTGGAAGACGGCGTCACACTGATGGCCCCTGACACGGTTTATCTGGCCCAAGACACCGTTATCGGGCGCGACACGCTGATTGAGCCCAACGTGGTGTTTGGCCCCGGCGTAACCGTGGAAAGTGGCGCGCATATCAAGGCGTTCTCGCATCTGGAAGGTTGCCATGTCAGCCGAGGCGGAATTGTTGGCCCCTATGCCCGTTTGCGTCCCGGTGCTGAGTTGGCGGAAGACGTGCGGGTCGGGAATTTCGTGGAAATCAAAAACGCGCAAATTGCTGAAGGTGCCAAGGTCAATCACCTGACCTATATCGGCGATGCCGAGGTCGGTGCACGCAGCAACATTGGCGCGGGCACCATCACGTGCAATTATGACGGTGTGTTTAAGCATCGCACAACAATTGGACAGGACGTTTTTATTGGGTCCAACACCATGCTTGTGGCGCCGGTTTCGATAGGTGATGAGGCCCTTACCGGGTCTGGATCGGTGATTACAGAAGACGTCCCCGCCGGGGACATTGCAATTGGGCGCGCGCGCCAAGTGAATAAATCTGGTTTGGCTACTAAATTGATGGATATGCTCCGTCGTAAAAAAGCCAAGCAAAGCAAAGGTTCTTAATATGTGTGGAATTGTTGGGGTACTGGGTAAGAATGAGGTTGCGCCAATTTTGGTCGAAGCCCTCAGACGTCTTGAATATCGCGGCTATGACAGTGCAGGCATTGCGACGGTCAACGGCGGTGTTCTGGATCGGCGGCGTGCCGTTGGCAAACTGGTGAACCTGTCTGACCTTTTGGTGCATGACTCCCTGCCCGGCCATTCTGGTATCGGCCACACTCGTTGGGCCACGCATGGCGGGCCATCTGTTCCCAATGCACATCCCCACAAGGCCGGGCCCGTGGCTGTGGTTCACAATGGCATTGTCGAGAATTACCGCGAATTGCGCAATGTGGTCGCCAAAGCCGGGTTGTCTTTTGAAACCGAAACCGACACCGAAACCGTGGCCTTGCTGACGCAAATGTTCATGGAGCAAGGCATGTCCGCAAAGGATGCTGCTTTTGCCACCATTGACAGACTGGAAGGTGCGTTTGCGCTCGCTTTCCTGTTTGACGGCGAAGAAGATTTGATCATCGCCGCGCGGCAAGGGTCGCCTTTGGCGATTGGCCATGGCGACGGCGAAATGTTCGTTGGTTCAGACGCCATAGCCTTGGCGCCGATGACCGATCAGATCACCTATTTGGAAGAAGGCGACCGCGCCGTCGTGACCCGTGCCGGTGTTGAGATTTTTGACCACGTCGGACGCCGCGCCAACCGCGAAATGCGCCAAATCCAAATGGATGCCGCGCGTGTGGACAAAGCGGGCCACAAGCATTTCATGTCCAAGGAAATCGCAGAGCAACCTGCCGTGATTTCAAATGCGATCAATCACTATTTAGCAGATGATGACACAATCACTCTGCCCGGAGATGGGCTGGATTTCAGCACCATAGACCGTGTTGTGATGGTGGCCTGTGGAACGGCCTATTATGCGTGTCTGACCGCTAAATATTGGTTTGAACAAGTCGCGCGCATCCCTGTTGAAGTCGATATCGCTTCTGAATTCCGCTACCGCGAACCCCCGATTGGCAAAGGCACTTTGGCGCTGTTTGTGTCCCAATCCGGGGAAACCGCCGACACGTTGGCGGCCCTGCGGTATTGTCAGGAAAAAGCCGACGCCATTGTGTCGGTTGTGAATGTGCCCGAAAGCTCGATCGCGCGTGAATCTGATCTTGCCCTGCCGATTTTGGCAGGAACCGAGATTGGGGTCGCCTCGACCAAAGCGTTTACCTGCCAGTTAACTGTCTTGCTGACACTGGCCTTGAAAGCCGCAACAGACCGCGGCGAAATTGATGCCGAGACACTGGCCGAGCACGTCACAGCCTTGCGCAGCGTACCCGGCGCGCTGAACATCGCGCTGTCCGCCGAAAGCAAGATTCAAGCCACCGCTCGACGGTTAAGTGAATCGCGCGATATTTTGTTCCTGGGGCGCGGATTGATGTATCCACTCGCGCTTGAAGGCGCATTAAAGCTAAAGGAAATCAGCTATATACATGCCGAAGCTTATGCATCAGGCGAACTTAAACACGGCCCCATTGCGTTGATCGACAAGCATGTGCCCGTTGTTGTTCTGGCCCCCTATGACAGCTTGTTCGACAAGTCCGTGTCCAACATGCAAGAGGTCATGGCGCGTAAGGGTAAGGTGTTGTTGATCTCGGATAGTGAAGGTCTGGCCGAAGCCGGAACAGACGTGTGGGATCTGATTGAAATGCCGCGCGTTGCAGAGCTTGTGACGCCAATCTTATACGCTGTGCCGGCCCAACTGCTTGCCTATCACACGGCGGTGGCCAAAGGGACAGATGTCGATCAACCGCGCAACTTGGCGAAGTCAGTGACAGTGGAATGACACCCGAGGACGCGCTGGCCGCGATTTCCGCCCATTCTGATCCAGACCGTGCAGGACAGGCCAAAGCCTATCACAAGATCGACCGAACTTACTTGGGGGTCGCAAACCCTATCCTGAATGACTTGACCCGCGATTGGCGGAAAGACTTGGATGCCGAAGGGCGTGTCGCGGTTGCGGACGGGTTATGGCAAACAGATATTTATGAGGCGCGGTTGGCGGCCTCGAAATTGTTAACCACAGCGCGCATTCGCCCGGATGACACAGCCGCGTGGTCGTTGATAACAACTTGGGTGCCGGACTTCGACAGTTGGGCCATCGCGGATCACGCCTGCATGGCAGGGCAGAAACGCCTGCAAGAAGATCCCGCGCGGATAGACCAAATCGAAGAATGGACCACGTCCGAACATATGTGGACGCGACGCGCGGCTTTGGTGATCACCTTGCCGTGGACCAAACAGAATCACCCCAAGCCATCGGATTTGGAAATTCGGGATCGTGTTTTGGGCTGGGCCGCAACTTATGTGCCCGATCACACGTGGTTCATACAAAAAGCCATTGCTTGGTGGGTTCGGGAATTGTCCAAACACGATCGCCCGCGCGCAGAAGCCTTTTTGGAAAACCACAGCGCCGGGATGAAACCCTTTGCGGCGAAAGAAGCGGCCAAATACCTGACCGCCTAAGCGTCAGGAATCAGCATACACTGTGACTTCGGACAAAGCCGTCAACGGGGCCTCAAGCAAACGCAGTGCTGGCAGCGACATACGACTTCCTGCGGTGGGTGGTCCGTCGATTGGGATCAAGGTCACCTGTACGGATTTTCCTGTTGCCGCCAAAACAACACGCCCTTCTGTCTGCGCGCTAACCAACGGTGTTTTCAGCCAAAAACCCGGTTCCGTGGGGGAGCCGAGCGAGGCGACTGTCACACCCAACTCTCGCTCGCCAGTGCTGGTTGGCACGTCCAAAGCCGCAGCGCGCTCTTCGGACGTGGTGGTGTCGAATGCGTCTTGCGTACGTGCTCCAGACGGTGGGCGGGCTGCCAAAGAAGACGGGCTTATCCCATCCGGGCGCGCCTTAGGGCGCAAAGTAATGTCTGAAGAAATGCCGTTTGCACGCCCCTCGCCCACAGCCGTTTGAACTTGCTGCCCGCATCCCGCAACAGACGCGGCACATAGTGTAAGAATGACAATCCGTTTCATATCACTATCTAAACCACAGCCTGCTTCCGGTCACAATCTTGCAAATCCGCTTGCCGGGCCGGGCAGGCATCATTACCTGTTAACGTATGAATGCTCCATTAATAGATCCGTTCCAGCGCGCTATCACCTACCTTCGGGTGTCCGTGACTGACCGTTGCGACTTTCGCTGCGTGTATTGCATGTCTGAAAACATGACCTTTCTGCCAAAGAAAGAGTTGCTGACGTTAGAGGAATTGGACCGAATGTGTTCCACATTTGTGGGACTTGGCGTCAAAAAACTGCGGATTACAGGCGGTGAACCTTTGGTACGCCGCGAGATCCTCAGCTTTTTCCGCAGTATGGGACGCCATCTGGAAACCGGCGATTTGGAAGAGCTGACATTGACGACGAACGGGTCGCAACTGGAAAAATACGCACAAGATCTGGCGGATGCCGGTGTGCGGCGCATCAACGTATCGTTGGATACGCTGGATGAGCAGAAATTTGCAGACATCACCCGTTGGGGCCGCCTGCCTCAAGTGTTGCGCGGTATTGATGCGGCGCAAAAGGCAGGCTTGCGGGTCAAGATCAACGCCGTGGCCCTAAAGGGCTTTAACGAAGTCGAATTGCCCACAATCACCCAATGGTGTGCGCAGCGGGACATGGATCTGACATGGATCGAAGTGATGCCCATGGGCGATATCGGCAATGAAAACCGGTTGGGTCAATATTGGTCCCTGAAAGATGTGCGCGCGGCCTACACGCAATCCTATACCGTGACGGATCTGGATGAGCGAACAGGAGGCCCGGCCCGGTATGTACGGCTGGAAGAAACCGGTCAAAAGATTGGGTTTATCACACCTTTGTCCCATAATTTCTGCGAAAGCTGTAATCGCGTGCGCATCACTTGTACTGGCGAAATTTACATGTGCCTTGGACAAGAAGACATGGCAGACCTGCGCCCTCCGTTGCGCAATTTTCCAGACACGAACGCCCCGCTGGAAGAGGCCATTCGCGCAGCGATTGCACTGAAACCCAAGGGGCATGATTTTGATTATTCGCGCCAATCGCTGGATGGCCAGATGTCGCGCCATATGAGCCACACGGGCGGCTAACGGGTTCGGCAGTATGCGCCCTCGTCCAACTCTGCTCTACCGTGCTTATGTCGCGGCAGCGTCTATTGCTTTGCCGTTTGTTAAGACGTCCGTGCTGCGCAAAGTCACGCAACATGGCGTCTCACAAGACCGCGCGCGCGAAAAGCTGGGTTATGCAACGCAAGCCCGCCCAGACGGCATGGTGATCTGGTTTCACGCGGCCTCTGTTGGCGAAACGATGTCTGTCATCTCGCTGATTAACCGCATCGGAGAGCGTTTGCCAAATGCGGAGTTTCTGATCACCAGCGGCACGGCAACCTCTGCAGAAACGCTTGCCAAGCGCATGCCCGCGCGCACACGGCATCAGTTTGCCCCGTTGGATGCGCCCGGCCCCGTGGGTCGCTTTTTGGACCACTGGCGCCCAGATGCGGCGATCTTAGTCGAATCCGAGCTTTGGCCCCATATGCTGATGCGCAGCCAGTCTGTGGGAATCCCATTGGCGCTTGTGAATGCCCGTTTGTCCAAGGGATCCGTGCGTCAATGGCAAAGGTTCAGCAAGACAGCGGCGATGTTGTTTGGAACCTTCCGACTTATTTTGGCACAAAGTGACGCAATGGTCCGCAGCTTGGTCGATTTGGGTGCCCCGCAAGATCATGTGCGCAAAGGTGCCAACCTTAAGGCGCTCGCGACTCCCTTGCCTCAAGACGAAGCCACAGTTGCGCAGATGCACACTGCCCTAAAGGGGCGTCCAGTTTGGGTCGCAGCCTCCACCCATGAGGGCGAAGAAGACATTGTGCTGGATGCTCATGCACAGCTTCTGAAAGCCTTCCCTGATCTGTGCTTGATCCTTGTCCCCCGTCACCCGGAACGCAGTTCGGATGTGGTCTCTCTCATCAAAGGTCACGGATGGGCCGCCCCGCGCCGCGCGCAATCTGCGCTTCCTGATGGGCCTGTGTTCCTTGCCGATACT
>CALHST010000287.1 GCA_938038825.1 uncultured Paracoccaceae bacterium
GGGTCGCGGGCGGCGAATTTCGTGACGCGGCTCATGCCGCTTTGCCCGCAATACGTTGGGCCACTTCGGTGGTGATATTGGCCTGATCGGATTGGGTTTTGAGAAGAGTCGTAAGTGTGGCTTGCAGAATTTTTGGGTCCGCCGTCAGATCAGCGACGCCCAATCCCATGAGGGCGGCTGCAAAGTCGAGCATCTCGGCGATCCCGGGCGTTTTTTCAAGTTCTTCGGCCCGCAGCTTTTGGACAAAGCCGATGATCTGCTGGGCCAGACGATGTTCGATCTGAGGCACCCGAGCGTTCAGAATGGCCAATTCAGTGTGCCTGTCCGGGTATTCCAGATACGTATAGAGGCAACGGCGACGCAAGGCATCAGAGAGATCCCGCGTGCCGTTGGCCGTCAGGACGACCACAGGGTGAGTGGTAGCCTTGATCGTCCCAAGCTCGGGGATTGTCACTTGGTAATCAGACAATACCTCAAGCAGATAAGCTTCGAATTCTTCGTCCGCTCGGTCGATTTCGTCGATCAACAGAACAGGGGGTGTGGGTTGCCGGATGGCGGCCAGTAGGGGGCGTTCCAGCAGGAAGTCTTCGGAAAAGATGCGTTGTTCAACGTCTGCGCCCATATGCCCAGCTTCGCCCGCGGCGCGGATGGACAGCAGCTGGCGCTGATAGTTCCATTCGTAAATCGCTTGGGAGGCATCGAGCCCCTCGTAACACTGCAACCGGATCAGCCGGGTGTCTTGCACCGCTGCCAAAACCCGCGCCACTTCAGTCTTGCCCACGCCGGCAGCCCCTTCCAGCAGGATGGGCCGCCCGAGGGACAGTGCCAAATGCAACGCAATCGCCAGATCATCCGAGGCCACATAGTCCCGTGATGCCAGCGCGGTTTGAAGATCAAGCCATGTCATTGACGTCTCCGTAGGGTGAGCTTTAGCTCACGCCCGTTAAGCTTGGGGTCGGCGAGGGTGTGCTGAAGCACACCCTACAGGAAATTCAGCTGTGCATCCCCAGATCATTGGCGATTTTCCAAATACGCCAGTGGTCATGCGGCATATGGGCGTGACGCAAACCAAAGGGTCTGAACGCGTCATGCACCGCATTCGAAAACGCGGGCACCCCCCCGACATTCGGGCTTTCCCCCACGCCTTTCGCCCCAATCGGATGGTGTGGGGAGGGGGTCACTGTGTGATCGGTGGTATAATGTGGCGTTTCCACAGCGGTGGGCAGGAAGAAGTCCATCAGCGTGCCCGTCTTGACGTTGCCCAGATCGTCATAGGCAATCTCTTGTCCCATCGCGATGGCGAGCGCTTCGGTCACGCCGCCATGCACCTGACCTTCGATGATCATCGGGTTAATCCGCGTGCCGCAATCATCCAGTGCATAGAACTGTCGGATCTCTGTTTCGCCGGTATCCACGTCGATGACCATCACGCAGATATAGGCCCCAAACGGATAGGTCATATTGGGCGGGTCATAGTAACTTACCGCCTCCAGACCCGGCTCCAATCCTGGGATCGCCTGATTATAGGCGGCAAAGGCGATCTCTTTCATCGTTTTGAACCGTTCCGGCGCGCCTTTGACGACAAAGCGATCTACATCAAATTCGACGTCATCATCATGCACTTCCAAAAGATAGGCGGCAATCATCTGGGCCTTGGCCCGGATTTTGCGTCCCGCCATCGCTGTCGCTGCCCCAGCTACCGGTGTGGACCGGGATCCATAGGTACCCAAGCCATAAGGGGCCGTGTCCGTATCGCCTTCTTCAATTGTGATACTGTCTGCCGACAATCCAATTTCAGAGGCAAGGATCTGCGCAAATGTCGTTGCGTGCCCCTGCCCTTGTGAGATCGTGCCCAGCCGGGCAATCGCAGACCCTGTGGGATGGATGCGAATTTCGCAACTGTCAAACATCCCAAGGCCAAGAATATCGCAGTTCTTCACCGGCCCCGCGCCCACGATTTCCGTGAAATGCGTCAGGCCAATACCCAACAATTTGCGGGTCTTTCCAGCCTTGAAGTCTTCGATCTGTTGGGCCTGTTCCTTTCGCAGATCGTCATAACCGACTGCGGCCAATGCTTTGTCCCACGCGGTATGATAATCCCCTGAATCATACTCCCAACCCAAGGCTGAGTTATAAGGGAACTGGTCTTTCTTGATGAAATTGATCCGGCGCAGTTCGGCTGCGTCCATGTTCAATTCAATCGCCAAGACTTCGATCATGCGTTCAATGAAATAGATCGCTTCGGTCACGCGAAAGGAACAGCGATACGCCACACCACCCGGCGCTTTGTTGGTGTAAACACCATCCACAGCCAAATAGGCCGTCGGGATGTCATAAGACCCGGTGCAGATATTCATAAACCCGGCCGGGAACTTGGTGGGATCTGCGCAGGCATCAAAGCCACCGTGATCGGCTGTTGTGTGGCACCAAAGGCCGGTGATCTTGCCCTCTTTCGTGGCCGAGATCTTGCCTTGCATCCAATAGTCACGTGCAAAAGCGGTGGTCATAAGGTTGTCCATGCGGTCTTCGATCCATTTGACGGGTTTTCCCGTCACAATCGACGCCACAACAGAACACACATAGCCGGGATAAGCGCCAACTTTGTTGCCAAAGCCGCCGCCGATGTCCGGCGACACAACGCGGATGTTGTGTTCTTCGATACCGGATATCAGCGAGACCACAGTGCGGATCGCATGGGGGGCTTGGAACGTACCCCACAGCGTCAGCTTACCGTTGACCTTGTCCATGGATGCCACACAGCCACAGGTTTCCAAAGGGCACGGGTGAACACGGTGGTAATAGACCATTTCTTCGGCCACCACGTCGGCGTTTTCAATGACTTGTTCTGTTGGCTCTTTGTCGCCCGCTTCCCACGTAAAGATGTGGTTGGGGTGCTTGCGCGGTCCATGCGCACCATCTGCACCAATCTCCAGATCCTCGCGCAGAACCACGTCGGTTTTCAACGCCTCGAACGGGTCCACGATGACGGGAAGTTCTTCATAGTCGACTTCGACCAGCTCGATCCCGTCCGCAGCAGCATAGCGGTTTTCGGCAACCACAAAGGCCACTTCTTGACCTTGATACAGCACTTTGCCATCTGCCAGCACCATCTGTTTGTCACCCGCCAGGGTCGGCATCCAGTGCAGACCCAACGGTTCCAGATCAGCAGCGGTCAACACAGCCAACACGCCGGGAACTTTCATCGCCTCGTCAATATTGATGCTTTTGATCCGCGCGTGGGCGTATGGGGTGCGAACGAAATCGCCGAACAGCATACCGTCCAGC